>JARHZY010000130.1 GCA_029264655.1 Helicobacter sp.
TTTATCTTTATTTTGAAGTTTTTGAAAATCCTCTTTTTTTGCTTCTCGATAATATTTAGAAAGGCATTTAAATACACTTTCTAAATCACTAAACTTTTTAAAATAAATTTTTTTACTTTTTTGTTCCTAAGTGTTATTAGCATGAGATTCTATACTTTTAGAATCTTTAGCTAAAAATAAGCGTTTTATCTTGAGATTTAAAAGATTGCTCATTGTTGTAAAAATATCAAAACCTTCTCTATAATCATCACTCATATCAATTGCTATAATATCGCCTTTAATAAGCTTTTTAATCAATTTGCGTGATTTTCTGTAATTAATGATTTTTTGTGTTTTGTGATAATCGTTAGTATTGTAAATTGTATCTTTAGGTTGTGTAGATTCTATATTGTATGTATTATACTTAGAATCTAGCACATATTCACAATGTTGCAAGGCTTCTTCATAGCTTTCTAACTCGTAGTATCTAAAAGCGATACTCATCGGATTAACTTGCTTATTATCCTTTAACTTCCCATCTTTCCATTCACTGCTAAAGGCTACTTTTTTGATTCTAGGGATTATCACATTATAAAAATGCTCTCCCATTTCTACAAGGCGATTAAGCTCCATAATGGCGTGTGCTGTTGTGCCACTACCTGCAAAGAAGTCTAGGATTAATATTTCAGTTTTCTTTTTTAGTAATTTTGCATAGTCTATCGAGTTTATCTATACCATATGATAAAATACATTTTTTAAAAATACTTAATAAATATATTGCAAATATTCTTTATACTTATGCCACATATATTACCAAATACTTTTAGATTTGTTAAATATATAAATTTTATATTATACTAGAGATATGCTATATAAGATTCCAATGTGCCTTATCGCTTTATATTCACTTGTAATTAATGTATAACAAACTATTATGTGTTTTTATCTCATGTTATTACTTTGTATTCAAGACTATGCATAAAATAACTCCAATAAATATGGCAAACTAATGTCTTTTTTAATGCATGCTGTTTCATTCTATTATATGGATATTATCTATTTGCCTAAAAGTATCATTAAGGCTGTTACATTTTGGTGAGATTTTGCATAAAAATAAGATTGTTTGTATTGAATCTTTATAATCAGTCATTTTGACAAGGTTTTTTGGTATTTCATGCCCACGCTGTTCCCATTTCTGCATATGCAATTGAATCTTATCGTATCGTATCATATAATTTTCAAGAAAATAACTTAATGCAAGGGCAAGTTGCAACCCACTATCATTGCGATATGTATCAAAATATTCAAGTTTAAGCAATATATTTCTTGCTTTATGTAAAGCCTGCCTATATAATATTGTTTTAGATACACAATGAGATAATACTACTATAGATGGCGTATCTTGTTCTTTATCAAATAGTGTGCAAGGATTTTCCCATATTATACGTATTGTATTATAAGCTTGTGTTTGTATAGTGTGGAGTTGTGAAACTTCGTGTATGTTAGTATCTGTTTGTAAAAAATTATAAATATATGTATAATCACTTGTTGTATGAGAATCATATGGGGCATTAGATTTTGTGTATAATAATGGCATAGTAGCACAACACACTTTCATAAATAGAGCAAATAAGCATATTATATATAAATTACGATACATAATGTATTATCCTAACTTTGAAGTTATATTGATAATAGTGTATGTAAAATTTATGGGCTTTAGGACAACAAACATATCATGGTATTATAAAAAGTATTATATCTGTGATAATTAAAATAGAAAAAATAAAATTTTCATTTATGATTTTTTAAAATCTGTGCTATAATATGCTAACATTTTATTTTTGAGGAGTTTCGTTATGAAAAAGTTTTTAGCAACAGCAGTTTTTGCAGGTTTAGCAACTTTATTTGTTGCTTGTGATGATAAAAAAGCAGATTCAAAGCCACAAGCACCTGCAGCAACACAAGAGGACAATAAAGCAGCAGAAACAATGGCACCTGCACAAGAGATGGATAAAGATGCAGTAGTAGCACCTGCAGCAACACAAGAGGACAATAAAGCAGCAGAAACAGCACAACCATCTAAGTAAGGTTTTATATATTCTTACCTTTGACTTTTTTATGCCCCATTTTAGGGGTTTTGTCTTTTTTATTATCCCTGTTTATATTTAATATTAAAACATAATATGTTATTACATGATTTTATAAGATTAGATACCATGAATAAATAGTATAGCTATAGTATTGTGAGTTTTTGCTAGCATATTTATATATTAAATCAATTGCTTATTATTGTTATTTGCATGTGTATCTTGCAATTGCATATTTTCTTTTATTTTTAAGAGTTTGTATAATAAGTTATTGACTATTATATGTAGTTTTGATAGTAGAAAAAATAAATATAAAATATGATATATTTACTATTTTTATCTAAATATTGTATGATACAAATTTATTTTGTAGGTTATATTTTTAACAATAAACCAAAATATGTATTTTCTCGAAAAATTAGCCAAATACGCATTATTTTACTATATTTTTTATTTAAATGACATTATATATCATATATCTATGCTATAACCCATAAAAAATAAAGAGTGCTTAATAATCTTCGTAAAAAAAAGGCTTTATTACTATCATAGTGGCATGTAAAATATATTTATTGCGTAAAGAATATGATTATTTTCTTTTATACATACAAAGCTAGAAGACTATGTAGTAAGCGATAATGCCCTATTTCAGTAATATGCATTAATAATATCATACCAATACCATCATTACAACAACACAATATTGCCAAACTCATGTTTTGGTCAATATTGGATTTATTATTCTGTGTGGCAATGAAAAATTATATATAGATATGCACCGCATACGAAATACCAAATCTTTTGCTTCGTTAATAAAACATTTTAATTGCAATAAAATTAGAAAATAATTATTTTAATAGGCTAAGCAATGTTTATTGGATTATAAACAAAATCTCTCCAAATTACCCAAATATCATTTGATTTTAAATAGAAAACACCTATTTCTTTAAGTTGTGCAATTTGCAAGAGACAACAACTCTTTTATAAAATAAGCCATAAAATTATATGCATCTATATTAGGATTATGCTAATACCAATAGCTATTGTGAAAATTTCAAAATTTACTTTATTTTTTTAATAACCTTTTTCTCAAAAAAAAAAAAACAACAACAATGCAATATCTATTCTACTAATTTATAACATAATAATACTCCAAATAATAAAATAATGCAATAGGCAGTAAAACTGCTTCCTACTTGTTGTAAATCATTTATTTTATTATTAATAGTCTCTTATATTCATGATAATATTTGCTATTTATCGCTAAGTATTCTACTTTACAATTTTTTAAGCAATATATATGAAAACATAGTAATAATATCATTCATTAGCAAACTTTTTAAATCATTTTCCAACACATGAAGACAAGCATTAAAAAATTTTGCTTTATGCGGGCTACAATATATACCATTATGCTTTAATATGGGTTTTTAAAGTGCCAATTCCTTCAATCTCACATACAACTTCATCACCAGCTTGTAAAAATTTTGGTGGTGTAAAACCCATACCAACACCACTAGGAGTCCCCATAGAGATAATACTCCCTGCTTTAAGTGTATAATATGTAGAAAGTTCGGCAATAACATATGGCACATTAAAAATAAGTTGTGCTGTATTGCTATTTTGCCTTAATTCACCATTGACATAACTTTTGATTGCAAGATTTGTAATATCTAAATCATCGCGTAGCACGATACATGGACCCATAGGAAATGCACCTTCAAGGCTTTTGCCAATATACCATTGTTTATGTTTTTGTTGCAAATCTCTTGCAGAAATATCATTACCTATTGTATAGCCAAAAATAAAATCATGTGCGTATTCTTGTGTAATATGACGACAATCTTTGCCAATAATCACCACAAGCTCCACCTCATAATCAAGTTGCTTTGTGTTATTTGTAATAAAAAAATCTCCATTTGGAGCATTACATTCATTAACTCGTTTGCTAAAATATACAGCTTCTTCACGTTTTCCATCAAAAGCTTCATTTTTAAAACGCATAGATTCTACAGCATGCTCCATATAGTTAATACCAAGACAAATAATATCTTGTAATGGTGTTTTAATGGGGGCAAGCAATGTTACTTGATTGAGTGGTATGTGTGGATTTGGTTTCTTTAAGTATTTATGCAATGTTTCATAATGCACAATAAAATCATTCATATTGTTACTTATATCAAGCGGCATAACCATTGTATCATCTTCACATAAGATTCCCAAAAATTCGATGCCATTATCCAAAAACCGCACAAGTTTGCCATGTAATTCCATATTAATCCTTTATCATTTAAATTATGTTATCAAATTATAACAATAATACTAAATACGCGAGAGAAGATAAAAAGGAATAAGCTATATTTTTAGACTTTTTGTAACAATATGCAAAAAGAGATATTGAGAATGTTTTATATTGCACAATATTTATCTATAAATACTATATCAGTCAAGTTTATATTTTTATAGATTTATAAAAGTCTCAACTATTTACAACATAACCCATAAAAGACAAACTAATAAAAATTCGTGTAAAAATTTATTAAGCATATCTAAACAAGAATAAAACTAAGTATTTAAACAATTCATTCAATCACATTAATTATTAAGGTATGACAACTAATACACACAAACAATGATATTTTACAACAAATTATATATTTTTGATATTTATAGTATTATAATATTATTATATATTCTACAAAAAAAGGTTTTATTATAAATGCAAACCTATAGAGTGCAAAATGTTGGTTTCTTTCGTGTAGGGTTATTTGGTGATATTATTGTAGCATTACATGGCATTTATGCAACAAAAGTGTTATATCCTAATGCACGACTCATTATTTACACAAGTGCCTATGGAGAACTTATTTATCCGCATTTTTGGTTTATTGATGAGGTAGTTAATATAGAAACTTACGAATTAGAAAAACTTGCAACACATATAGATTCTAAACATTTTGACCTTTTTATTTTGACAAATCCTAATCGTAAATATTGTGCCTTACTTGCACAAACACATTGTAAAAGAATTTATTCTTTTCTAAGTGCAGGTAATTTTTTCCGATGGCGTTTTAAAACTTTATTTTATTCTCGAGCATATAGCACCACCCCACATTACAAGCGTATATTAAATCTTGTGTGTAGCACTGCTCAAGCATATCATGATACAAATATATTTGATTTTTCACAAATTACTATTACACCACAAACACACAATAAAGTTTTTATAGAGCAATTTTTAACTCAAAATAATATTGATAAAAAAAATACTATTATTCTCATTAATCCATTTGTGCGTAGTGCTTTTTGCAATCTAACCTTAAAAGGCTGGGAGATATTAATACATAAACTTGCAGATACATATCCACACTTTACTTTTATTATCCCAACATACCAAGCAAATCCAACCATACATATTACTGCTACCAATAATAATATCTTTATCTTTTATAATAATCATGATGTATTGAATTTAGCAGCACTTTTAAACCACACTACATTGCTTATTTCACCAAGCACAGGCACTTCACATCTTGCAAATAATCTCAATATCCCTATGATTTGGCTTTGCAGTAAAAGTGATAGTAAAAAATGGATGGGCGATAATATGCAAAGTGATCTTTTTGTTATACTGCCAACTACAACACAAAATATGACACAAACACAAGAAAATCATGCAATAGACCAAACTTATATGCTTTTTCAGTCTTATTTTAAATAATTTTATTAAAATATATATTATTTCTATAATATGTTGTATTTATAAAGCATAAAATAGAATAATATATCAATAATAATTATTTTACTAGTATATAATATGTATTAGTAAATACATTATTTATAGTTTTTTATCAATGAATTACACATATTATCAATGTTTCCACACAACTATAACAAGTATATGCTTTATTGTAGATTCTATTATTACCTTTGCAGTGCTTTTACCATATATATTTATAAGCTTATATAATGCCAAATTGTTTATAAAATGCCATATCTATATCTTCTAATAAGCCTTTTTGTTGTAATTGAGTAAGCACAGATTCAGTGCAAAGTGTATCTTTGGGCCACTCCCTATTATATCCTTCTAGTGTGCTTTTTGCAGTTGCATCTAAAAACACACAATGAGCAATTATTTTAAAATCCCTTGCTATATCAATAGAATTTACAACCCGCCAAAGTAGCATATAATAGTTTGTTAGGTCATTATCGCTATCAACAAAAATAAAAAATGCACCATATTGCCCCAATGCTTCATGAAATCTTTGTGCATACTCAAGGATTGGTGTCTTTTGTTTGCATACACCACAAATAATAAGCGGGTTTTTATGTTGGTATATATGCAGTGTTGTTATCTCATTTGCTATATCTTGCATTTTTGGCAATAAGACATCCTCTGTAATAGCTATAAAATCATGATGGAGCACACTACCGCTTGCATCAATACCTAATTTACCACTTACAGCAAATTCTTTGCATGCATGATCAAGGGCATCGCAATTCCCCATAGTATTATAAAGTTTTTCTGCATTAATTCTATCAAGAATATAATCACATAGAATCTTATAATTAGCATGCAAACTTGGTGCATCTGCATCTACAAAGATAGCATGTTTTACAAAACTCATTTGTCCAATACCAAAAAAAGTATGCATCATTTGTAAGCTTTGTGCTGGATAGTTTGTCGCTATTTTTGCTAAAATAAGATTATGAAAAACACCATTTTCTGGCATAGCGTAATCAATAAGCCCATGTGCACTTGTTTGCAAAAGTGGCAAAAAAAGCCGCTCTGTCATATACCCCATGTATTTATCTTCTAGTGGTGGTTTGCCAACAACGGTGGCAAGATAGATTGGATTATATTTTGTCGTAATGGCATGCACTTGCATAATTGGATATGGTTCAATTGGTGTATAAAATCCCGTATGATCGCCAAACTTACCTTCAGGTGCAAATTTATTTGTATCTACAAAACCCTCAATAACAATATCACAATCATAAGGCACACGCAAATCATTGCTTATACATTGTGTGAGTAAGGGATTCTTAGTGCGTATAAGCCCATATAACATAAGCTCAAATACTTTAGGAGGCATTGGGGCTTGCCCGCACCAAGTATAAAGTGGATCGCCACCGATGGCTACACTAACGGGCATAAGTTTATTTGCTTGCTTATATTCATGAAAAAAATGAGTTGCATCTTTATGGATTTGCCAATGCATAAGTAATTCATTATGTGAGTGTATTTGTAATCGATATAAACCAATATTATGCGACTCACCATTAAGACTTCTTGTATAAACCTGTCCCATTGTAATAAAGCGTCCGCCATCTTCTTCCCAAGTTTTGAGAATAGGTAGGGCAAAAAGATTGATAGAATCAGCTTTATATATTTTTTCTTGACATGGAGGCTTGCCTTTATAATGTTTAGGGAATATATGCCGCATAGCCCATAATTCTTTTAATTTTGTAAGCTTTGCTTGTAATGTTTTTGGCATAGTGGGTTGTAACATTTTTTTTATTAAAAGGGCAATAGATTCTAAAGAGTGGAATTTTGTATTACAATTATAATGTGTTGCAATAAGTTCTAATCTTTTTTGAGAACCAAAAACATTCATTAATACGGGAATATGGAATGATTCTATATTATGGGGATATGGTAGATTTGTATCAGTTGGTATATTTGTTGTGTGTGTAAGCTCTGTTAGCATGGTGGGAGTTTTAGAATCTGTGTGTATATTTGTTTGGGTGGGTTTGCGGTGGATTGGGTGTGTAAAAAGCAGTGCTTTAGAATCTTTTTTCTTTACTTCCAAATAAGCTAAATGTGGGATTTCTAATTCAATATCAAGAGGCGTATCAATAATTTTTAACTCATTGTGAGATTCTAAAAAGCGGATAAAATCTTGCATAGTTCTTCCTTCTTTATTTATGTTTGCTTTATACTAAAAAAACTTGAGCCACTACCACTAAAATAAACATGTTGGTATGTAGCACAAAGTGCTTGTGCAATGGGCTGTAAATCATAAAGATTGCATGCTGGCAAGTATAAATCATTTAATGTTTCTTTAGTATGTGTTTGCAATAATGTTAGTGAATCTTGTTGCAAATTAATTGGAGATTCTAAGGTTTGTGTATGTTGTGTGGTAGTGTTACTTTGTAGTGCTTTTAACCGCATAAATTCTTTATATACAGCGGCTGTGTTGCATGCTATTGTGTTGCAATGGATAAGAAAATTTGGGAGTTTTTCATAAAAAGGTTGTATATCATCACCTATACCAAACACATTTGCACTAAGAAAGTTTAGAGAATCTTGAGTTTGTTTTTTTTGTAATGATTCTATAATATCTGGGCATAATATGCCTTGTGTATTGAATGTATAGGCAATATCTTGCAAAATATGCTTTTGCATAACAAGTGTTGTTAGAAAATAGGGTGCGATAGACGCACTATTTTGTGTATAAATCATGAGAAAAAATGCCACATCGCTACCAAGCTTTTTAGCACATGCGTGCAAGATTGTGTTATCATAATGCAGAGAGAGTAACTCATTAAGCATTAAAAGCGTAAGTGCTGCATTAACACTACCCCCGCCAAGCCCACCACCAACTGGAATATGTTTTTCTACCATAATATGGAGTGTGCAGGGTTTTAGTTTTGTGTTATTTGCATATTGCAATAAAATACAATATGCCTTATATATAAGATTATCTTCAAGCTTACAATCAAAACGCCCATAAAGAAAGCATCGCACATGTTGGTTTATTGGCACTACTTCTTGATAATATGTGTCTTTATTGCATATTGTTAATGTGTGGTTAAATGCTGTGCGTGCAATAAACATAGAATCATAAAGACTGCCTACAACAAGACAAAAACGCGATTGCAATGTATGGAGATTCCCTCTTTTTGCACCAATTTTTAATGCAACATTGATTTTTGGAAATGCTTGCATACAATATGCGTGTATCACATCTTGCTTCATAATAACCTCAAGTATCTTATAGATTCTCTATTTAATGTATGCTTTTGTCTATTTTTTATTATGTTGTTCTTTCTTAAACTTATCTTTTGCATTCATTTCTTTTGCACGTTTTAATTTGAGCTGCATACCAAGTGCATCTAATATATCCATACTTACTGCATCACCTGTAGCTTTTGTATTTTCACTCTTGATTGCTTCAGTAAGCTCCGCACGTAAAATAAGTGTTTTTGGTGGTGCTTCAAATCCTAACTTCACACTGCCCTTATCAATGCTTACCACCTTAAGAATAATATCATTTCCAATGACAACACTTTCTTCTTGTTTTCTAGATAAAATCAACATTTATCAATCCTATTTAAAATATATTTTACCTTACCATTTCGAAATACTTCAATGATTCCAAAATGTATGCCAAAATCTGCAAGCATTATTTTACTTATAGAATCTTGTCGCATATTGTTTGGGCAAACTTCCTTGTTATGATACCCAGATTCTAAAGGAGCTTCTTGTATATTTTGTGATTGCGTCATACAAGGATTATAGACTACATCATCAAAAATCTTGGCACATAAATAGGGACTAAGTATAAACTTTGCACCATTATATGCTTCTTTTGCATATTCTGTAAGTTGAATTGTATCATAATTTAAGGCATTTTTTATATTTAAAAGGATAACTTTTGCATTTTGGTGTATTCCTTGCATATATAAAGGCACTTGCAGGCATTGTGTAGGGGTATTTTGTCGTTTTTGTATTATTGTATTTATTTGTTCGCTTTCTTTATGAGATGCACATATATTATGATAGTGCCATTGCCCCTCTTGCACTCGCTCTAAACTACATAAACTACCATGCACGCCTAGATTTTTGGCAATCATTGCACCTATGCTACGCACATAACCACCCTCACTCATACATATTTCAAAGCTTAGGAATGGATGCGTATAATGGAGAATCTTTAATGAGATTATTTCTGTTGTAATTGCTTTTATATCAAAATCAACACCTTTACGCATAAGCTCATAAGCACGCACACCATTAATATGTTTTGCACTATATTTTGGTGGTTTATAGGTTACTAAACCTTGTATATCTTTTATAGCATTTTGGATTGCAGAATCATGGAATGCTTGTAATTCATGTATTTGCACAATGTTTTCAATATCAAGGCTCTTGCTTTCTAAGCCCAAAAACAATACCGCCTTATATGTTTTATATTGTTTTGGTATATGTGAAAGGAGTTTTGTATAACCATTGATACCAAAAAGCAACATACCATGTGCAAATGGATCAAGTGTGCCAGAGAATCCTATCTTTTGCACAGGGAAACCTATTTGTTTTAATCCTGCTTTGAGTGCATTTGCAAAACGAAGGCTTGAAACATTGGGCGGTTTATAGCCAATTGCAAAAAAATTTTGCAATAATGTGGTCTCTCTCAAAAGTAACCTTATTGTTGGAGTTAGAATATTATAGTTTACTCCATGTTGGTTATAATTATCTAAATAAAAACAAAAAGGATAAACTTTGGAGATAGAGAGAAAAGGTAATGAGCTTATTTTGCATGAAAGTAGTCTCATTACTTCAAAAACAGATTTGCGTGGTTATATTACTTATGCAAATTTTGATTTTATCACATTTAGTGGGTATGATGAAGAGGAGCTTATAGGGCATAATCATAATATTATACGGCATCCGCTTATGCCACGCATTATTTTCAAAGTATTATGGGATACAATACAAAATGGAAAAGAAATTAATGCCTTTGTTATTAATCAAAATAAAGAGGGATTAGAGTATTGGGTATATGCTAATGTAACACCATCATTTAATACAAAGGGTGAGATTATTGGCTATTATTCAGTGCGTAGGAAACCAAATCCAACTGCTATACCTTTTATACGCGATTTGTATGCAAATCTAACTATGATTGAAAAAAATGCGAAAGCACAGGGCAAAAATGATATGGAAGCAAGTGCTACTACATTAATGCAAACATTAGCACAATTGAATATGACTCACCAATATTTTTTTGTTACAATGCAACATGATGGCGCGATAAAGTAAAAATAAATATGGCATACTCAAATAACTTCTACCATCACAAATGATTTATAATGAGCTTGCTAATGCAACAATTTGCTATTTTTAGACATACATATTCTTAATAAAAAGGAACTCCATTATATAACATACAATCACTATATGCTATATAAAATAATATAGGCTTTATATGAAAAAATATTGGGATTTTGAGTTTTTCTATCAAATAAATAGGACTTATGTTTGCTAGCATGCCAATATTCTTGATTAGTTTTATATAACCTTTTTGTAGATTCTATAACTAACTTACTTGTTTTATATATAAGTAGTATTTTATCCTTTAGCTATTGCGTATAATTTGTAATGTATGTAGAAAACTTACTTTTTCAATCTGTATGCCTGAAGTCATATTTTTTACAGAAAGTGTTTTAGTTTGAAACTCCTCATCACCAATAATAATACTAAATTCATGTCCTTTTGTATTAGCATAGCTAAGTGATTTTTTAATCTTTACTGCATCAGGATAGACTTCAGCTTTAATATTACTATGACGCAAAGCTTCTGCAATCTTATGTGCGAAAGCAAAATATGCTTCATTTGTAACAATAAGCAGTGTGCGAACCATAGTGCCACGCAATTCTAAAAGCTCAAGCTCCATAAGTGCAGTAATTAACCTATCAATGCCAATGCTTGCACCAACCCCGCTTAAACACTCCTTGCTAAAATTTTGCGTTAAGTTATCATAACGTCCTCCACTACAAATACTCCCGATGCTTTTTAATCGGTTTAATGTTGTTTCATATACAATACCTGTATAATAGCCAAGTCCGCGTGCGATAGAAAAATTAATACGACAACTTGATATATCAAGCTCTAAATCATTTAAAATATGAAACATAGATTCTAAATCTTGTAAGCCCTTGCGTAAAGTATCATTATATTCCTTAAGATAGGCAATTTCTTGAAAAAATTCACTATAGTGTTCAGTTTGTTTAATAGTAATAATTTGGCAAATATCTTGTGCTTGTTGTGCTGTAATGTGTAATTCATTTTGCAATTCTGTTAGCACACCATCAAGCCCTATTTTATCAAGTTTATCTATAATGCGTAAGCCTGATTCAATATGCTCTTGCAAGCCAAAATATGCAAAGATTCCATTTAAAACATCGCGGTGGTTAATCCAAATAGTAAATTCTTGCAACCCAAGCACACTAAGCGAGCTATAAATAACTTGTAAAATCTCTGCATCACAACTTAATGAATTGCTGCCAATAAAATCAAAATCACATTGCGTAAATTCCCTATAGCGTCCCTTTTGGGCTCTCTCCCCTCGAAATACATTCCCAATTACATAACGTTTAAATGGCATAATAAGCTCATGTCTATGCTGTGTAATAAAACGCGCTAATGGCACGGTTTGGTCAAAACGCAATGCAACATCTCTATCCCCATGATCTTTAAAACGATAGAGTTCTTTTTGGATTTCTTCACTTCCTTGTTTTACTAAAATATCAGCATATTCTAAGTGTGGTGTTTCAATAGGCATAAAACCATAACTCAAAAATACTTCGCTTACTTTTTCTAAAATACTTGCTTTTGCATAAGCTTCTTGTGGTAATCTATCCCTAAATCCACTTAATGTTCGTGGCTGTATGAATGTATTATTCATGCGTTATACTCCATTATGTTTAGAATCTTTTACAATATAACTTCAAGTTATATAATAAGGTATGGTATGTTGTAGCTTTATTGCCAATCTAGCTTTTGCCTTATTCTCATTGCATAATATACTACATGATTATAGCATACAAATGCGAGTAACTGCAATTGCATTTGTATTGACAATGTTGTTTTTATGGAATCTAAAAAATCATAGGTAGGCTTATTGTCTTTATAAAGTTTCATATGATAAGATTCTATAAATCCATGATTGTGTATAGCTGCTGTATTATAGCAATAAAAAATGTATTTGTATATAATGCAATGCTATATACCCATAGTATGATAAATTTATTATATAGAGATTATATTATCCCTATTTTATTCCCCCAATAAAGCATAAATTAATAGCTTTATGAGAGAGTAGGTTTGATAGTGCTAAATATGTGGTATTATATAAGCTCTTCCTTAAAAGAGATAATTTACTTGGAATCTAAAGCGTCCAAAGCTTGGATTCCCTATCGCATAGCCATAGGCAATAAGTGCGTTAATATTATCTGTAAATTTATATGTTGCACTTAATGCGACATCAAGGAAGTTAGCTGCTTTTACATAATTATCGTTTTCATAAAGAATGCCTTGAGCTGTATTAAGGTTTGTGCCTGTTGAGCCTTTTTTTAAGAAAAAGAAATGAGAAGCATTAATATAGGCTATATCAAGTGCTGTGCCAAACTTTTTATACCCAAACTCTGCTTTTACATAAGGCACAATGATTGATGAATTTTTAAATCCACCTACACCTAAGATTCCAAATCCATTTGCCTCTGCTCCAGAGAAGCTATTCCACAAATGCCCACCTAGCTTTAAGCCACCTGTATTATCTATCAAAGTCCCAAAGCCATCGCCAAAGCTCCCTGCAAAACCAGCAGATGCACCAAAGAATCCAACAGGTGTGCTACTACCATCTTCTGTTGCTTGTGTAAAGTTATATTTATAATCAACTCTTATATTATACATACCGCGATTTTTTGCATAATTGTATGCAGAACCATACAAACCTGCTAACTTTTTACTTGAGCTAAATATACGTGGGTTGTTTGCTATACTTGTAAATGAAACTTGCCCTGTGAAAGTTAATGAGCTATCGCCAAATCCCATAGTATATGCAACATCACCAAAGATCATAGCATTAACCCATCTATGTATCAAGCTATAATATAAATTGTATGATAGTCCTGTATCTTTGGTAAAGTCAGCCCCACTTTTTATATAAGCCATAAACATATTATTACCTATACCAGCACCAGTATAAGTGATGTCTCCTGTAGGTGGGGATATGTATATATCATCACCCATCCATGTATCCCACCATTGGAATCCTACATTATAAGCTCCTATATCATTATTTTCAATAAAGACACCCAATGCTCTATCAAGATTATTGTCATTAAATGGAGTCCCGGGACTTCTCTGCCCTAGTCTAATAGTGGTTTTTGAGCCAAGTGTTTCTTTTGCATTAAATGTAATATAATAATCCCCTATATTAAATCTATCTACAGGACTTTTTATAGTATCCCCTCTACTTCCACCTATATCATTATCTGTGTTATTGTTATCAGGTGTGCTAGAACCTTTAGAGAAAAAGATACCAGCTGATGCACTCACACCATAAATCTCTCCTGAAGTCAATGTGGGTTTAAAACGCAACTGATACCTTGCACCATCACCATTTGCTCCATGCAAGGCATGCACACGACCAAATGCAAAGCCCTCTATTGTCGCATTGCTGATTACATCAGATAACTTTGCTGCTTCTAAGCCACTAAAGCTACTTGCTGCCAAAATACTGCCTAATGAAAGGCTTAAGAACGACTTTTTTGCTTTCTTCATTAAAAATCCTTAAAATATGTGGAGTTAGCTTGAAAACTTCTAGCTATATTAACTTTACAAAAAAAAATTATAAAAATCAATAAAATATATGCAAAAATGTGTAATAATGAACAAAAAGTAAATATTAAGGCTAAATATGTCTCTTTTAGAAACATTTTTCTAACATAATAGTATAGAATTTTTATTAGATAATATAAATTCTACTTTAAAATAGACATTGCAATATTTATAGTCGGATATAGCAAGTGGATTTTTAGCGAACTATATTCTCATTTAATGAAAAAAGCGATAAAAATGTATTGTGTTGCTCTAAAATAACATAAATTTTAATTTCACAATGTATAATGTTTATTTCATTTTCTTACGCATTTTGGAGTGATATGGACTATTTTCATCTTTTCAAGCATTATTTACAACAATACCGCATGTTTTGTATTGTTTGGATTATTTTACCGCCCTTTTTAGGCATGCTTGCATATAGCATTTTTTTTCATAGCATACCCACAGATTTGCCTATTGGTGTTGTTGATAATGATAAAAGCTCTTTAAGTCGGGATTTAAAATTTTATATAGAATCTTCTCCAGCTATACAGATTGAAAAACAATATAATTCTTTGCATGAAGCACGTATTGATCTTAATCAAGGTAAAATCTATGGCATTGTTGTTATTCCAAATAAGTTTCAAGAACATACAAGAAAAGGTGTAGGTGTCAATGTTGCTATTTATTATAATGCACAATTTGTGCTTATTGGCAAAGCAGTCAATAGTGCAATGCTCCAAGTTATGACAACTTTCAATGCAATAAGCTCTGTGGGTAGGAATCTAGCAAAAGATGCAAATATGAATATAGCAAAGGCAAAGGCTATGCCAATTATCCCAAAGATTGAAGCACTTTTTAACCCACGCAATGATTATGCACAATTTTTACTTACTATTATGCTCCCTTGTATGTGGCAGATTCTAGTCGCTGTAGGTATGCTAAATCTTATTAACGCAATGCCAAAAAATATATCTGAACTTTTAGTGAAATTCTCTCTTAATATTGGTATTGCTGTATTATGGGGTGGTGTTATGTTGGCTGTATTTGGGGCATTAGGCTATCCACATGAAGGTAATATGTATATTGTATTGCTTGGTTTAGCTGTATTTGCTGGAGCAATATCAAGCATTGTTATATGCTTCCAATCTATTTTAAAACAAACCGCAAAAACTATTAGCGTTGTTGCTGCATATACCGCCCCATCACTTGCATTTGCTGGTATTACTTATCCACAAAATAGTATGGAAGTTTTTGCATCATTTTGGAGTCAGATTCTACCAATTTCATATTTTATGAAACTTTATTTACAACAAGCAAATTATGGTATTGATAGTATATATAGTTTAAAGATTATTACACAGATGTTGCCTTTTTGGCTTTTTTTGATAATAGGTGCAAATGTATATTACTTGCGTATAGATGCTCTACGCAATCAAAATAGACAACAACAAACCGATATGGTATCAAAGGAGATTCCATGAGAAAAAAGGCAGCAGCCCTTGCATATGAAGAGTATAAAGACCATGCACCGCGTGTTGTAGCAAGCGGACAAGGAAAAATTGCTGAAGCAATTATTGCAAAAGCAAATGAATACCAAGTGCCACTTTTTTGTAATGCTGAACTTGTTGATTCGCTTGTCAAAATGGAAGTCAATAGCAATGTCCCGCAAGAGTTATACCAAGCTGTTGTTGATGTGTTTATATGGCTACAAAATGCAGAACACACCTCACATATTAGCAAAAAGATGTCGGAATAGTTGGAAATAGGAGATGTCTTTGAATAAGCTCTTGCATTAGTATGCAATATATGTGTAATATGTAAGATTGTGTCCAATACATTTTTATATTTTTACTAGCAAAAGCCACAATGCCTAACGACTTTGCAATAAAATAATACGCAATATTTAGTGTTAAATAACTCTTATAAGAATTATTTAACATATCTTAAAAGACTATTGACCAATTAATGTTTTAATATATTGGTCAGCCAAATAAAGCCCATTGCTTTGCTCACCAATAAGCTTAATTTTATCTATTATGCCACGAAATAGTGCCTCTTCTTCATGTTGTTCAGCAACATACCATTGCAAGAAATTAAAAGTTGAGTAATCTTTATGCTCTAACATAAAGCTTACAAGCTCATTAATTGATTGTGTGATTGATAACTCATGTTGGTAAGTTTTTTCAAACACATCAAGCAGGCTTTTAAAATGAGATTCAGGCTTTTCTATTGCTTGCAATTCTACAACAGAATCTGTTTCATTTAAATAAGTGATTAACTTTTTTGCATGATCGCTTTCTTGTCCTGCATGTGAGAATAGAAATTGCCCAGCACCATCAAATCTATTCTTAAAGCACCATGAACTCATGCTTAAATAAAGATTTGAAGCAAACATTTCTTTTGCAACTTGCTCATTTAATTTTTTTATAACTTGTTCTGATAACATATTATGCTCCTTAAAATTTTATCATTGTTAATTTGAAGCCATTCATCAAATTAACTTTATCATTATAGTATAATAAATGATAATATGTCAATATAAAATTTAATTTTTATCATAAATTTTTAATAATTTACTCATAAGTTTATCAATAAAGTAAATATTTTGATAATAAAATAAAGAAATGCAATTCTAATACACTAACTTTTGCAATTGGTATTGTTTCATACATTCAACAATCTTGCCATGCAATCGTGCCATAATTTGTGCGAGCGGCATACCATCATATAACGCATATGCTCTATGTAAATCAGTTGTTAAAAATGCTTGTATTGATTCGTAATCATCAAAAAGGAAGCCACAATGCCCAAGCAGACGTTGTGTATAACTATCAACTACCATTTCTTCACGTTTTAATGCATAGTTTAATATACTTGAAGCAGTTTCAAGTCCAATACCTTTTTGCTGTAAAAGCCATTCCTTTGTAACATGTAATGCAAAATTATCAAAAGTTGCAAAATCATTAATAATATTCTGTGCCAATGCAATAATACGCATTGCTTTTTGTTGGTAAAATCCAGCAATACGAATAAATGGTATAAGCTCTTGTGGTGTGTAGTAGGCAAGTTGTTGCAAGATAGAATCTTGATAATGTGGTTGGGCTATTTGTGCGAGTTGTGGTTGTGGATAATGGCTATATGATATTAAAGTATCATGTGGTTGTATGGTGATGTTTTGGGATAAAAAATGATATAATTGGGAGAGTGCATGGGCTGCATGTATATATTTTGTGTTCTGTCCTAAAATCGCAGCAAAACAAAGACTTAAATCAGCATATATTTGTGTAGCCCCCTCCATTTCAATACCATTTTCTATACGCAATGAAAGAAAGTTTGGCCACCACCAACTCTGTTTATCTCCAACATAATAATGTTGGCGTAAAATAACAAGTAAATCAAACCCGCTAGCAATATTTACATCTTGTAAAAAAGAGGGTAGCGTTTTTGCTTTTTTAGCCATATTATTACATCGTTTTTATATTAATGAAAGTTATTCTTTCATTGAAGCAATTTGTTCTTTTGTAATCAATGAAATATTGGCTTCTTTATTATATTTTGATTCTTTTGTATCAGAGAGAATGCGTTGCAAGGCACTTTTATCTAAACCTGTTGTATCAATATAGATACCTTCAAATCGTTCTTTATTGACTGCGACAAAAAATTGTGAATCTTTTTTTGCTATTACAACATTATTATTCTTGCTTTGACTCATAATGTCAATTTTTACATTAACCTCAACCTTTGGTTGGTTGGTAAGAATAAGAAATTTTTTCACAAATTTGGTTTGGTGATTCATATAATACTTATACATAGCTTGTTCATTTGCTGCAGTGATCTTGCCTTTATCTAGTTTTTTTATAGTTTGCCCAAGAAATGTCATCATGCAATATGGTTCATTAATATCATGTTTGAAGAATACATTTTTAATAGAAACAGACTTCATGCCTAATTCCCATATTTGATTATCAAGTTGAGTTGCTGTTACATTTAATGCTTCTTCTGTTTTTTCTCGCAACATATTCACAGTTTTACGGAATACTGCTTCAAAGATTTTTAGATTCTTATCTGCAAAACCTTTGCAAAGCCCTTCAAGATTCTCATGTGCTTTTGTGAGTGTTTTTGTTTCTTCATGTGCTTTATCTGAATTTGCACGCATTCTTGCAATCTTTTCTTTTATCTCATTTTCATCACCTTTTTTTGCCTCAAGCCGTTTATAAAGTATTTTGAGATCATGTGCGGTTGTGCGGATTTTATTTTGTAACTGCATAATGCGTTCTTTTATACCATTAGCAGCACGCACAGCACCTTTATAATTGAATTGGTATTCAAGAAACGCTTCTTCAAAAATGCGTTCAGGATTAAGCTCATTTTTTGTAAAGAAATTATGTGAATATTCTAAAGTGCCAAGCCTTGAATGGTATTCTGCAAACATATCAATATTTAGTTTTCTATCAGAAAAAATTAAATGATCGAGTGCTTTATTTAAGAATCTTTTACTAATAGAAAAATTAATAAGCGGCGTAAGTGTCGCTAAGTCAAGCTCTTTTAAAAACTCTACACTACGGAGTTCTACGGCGAAAAACTCTTTAATGCAATCTTGCACACTGCGGTTAATTTCTATTTCTGTTAATTTTAAATAATTTGTTTGTGCAAAGATTTTTTGCACTTCTTTTGCACGTAATTCTGCCTCTTTGTTTTGTAGCTCTTCATCTGTATTACTTTTCCAAAAATCTATTTCACGAATAAGTGCATCTTGGGGGAAATCTTGATATTTTGATGCACGTGCATCGGTTACTTGGATACCACCATCATTTGTTCTAAATTCTACATACATGCCAACTGCTGGACGATTCCTACCATCATGCCAACTATCTTTTTTGAGTTCAAAAATCTTTTTGGAAGCATTCATAATAACGCCTGAACCTGTTGTGGCGGTATAACGTGTTATCTTGCCGTGCATCAAAACTCCTTGCTAATTTAAATCGTAAATCAATAAGACAAAAAAAATTGTTATAATTTTAACAGAAAAATTACATTTTGCAACAAGGATTTCACATAAAAAAAATCTATGTATTCATTTTTATTAGTTGTTGTGTGCTTTATTTGTGGTTAGCAACAATCTTTGGTTATACAGCCCCTGATATTGCACTAAGTGGTGCTAGCACAACAGGTGGTTTTTTTAAAATAGGTGGTTTTGGTAATAGCTTTGCAAATTTTAATCGGGGTATGTTTGGCTATCTCGCTTATATATATTTGCCATTATTATTACTTCCTGTTTATAAATTCCACGATGATACAAACTATTCATTTCGTAAAATACAACTTACCTTTGCATATTTATTACTTTTTATAGGTATGCTTATGTTGCAATCGCTTATTTTTAATAATGGGCAACTTGGTAATTATTTGCAAGCCATTTTAACACCCTATATTGGTTTATTTGGCGTAGCAATTCTAACCTTTGTTATTATGAGTTTAGCATTATTATTAATTACTGAACGCACAACAGCCTTTATTCTGCATTATTTTGGGGGAACATTACAAATGGCATTACAATCACTTAGCACTTTTTTAAAAAAGGTATTTGATAAGGCAAAAACAAAATATACAGATTTAAATTTAGATTATATCCAACGTGCAAATAAAAAAATAGTGAATCAAGAATTTAGCGAAAGAGCTACAATAACAAAAAGTCAATATGTTGTTGATGAACCGCTTATAGAAACACCCCTTGATGAATATCCACGCACAAGGCATAATGATATTTTTACAGAATCTAATCCACAAAATTTACAAGCACAAAGTCCAAATGATAAAGTTTCTACTAATAATGGGAATATACAAACAAATCCTACAGCAATAAAACCACAAGATATACCACAAGATTCTAAGCCTACTTTTACAATCCAAGTGCGTGAGGGCAATATGGCAACGCACACAAATAATACACTTCCCTACCAACAATACGATGATAGTGATGCAACACCTATTGCACATACACCACGCACACAAGTTCGCAATAATGATGAAGAGCTTTTGAAACGTTTCCAAAAAGCAAATCTATATCCAAAGCAAAACCAACAACCCCAATCTTTCAGCACAGATGAACCAATGACTTTTCGATTAAAAACTGAATATAATCAAGGCAATCCACTTGAGAGTTTTGCAAAAACACAACAACCAAAAACATTGCCAACAATGGATGATTGGTGGCTTACGGATACGCCTTTACCGCGAGAAACAAAGACAAAAAATCTTATTAAACCAAAGGCACAAGATTCTATACAAATCCATGTAAAAAATGTAGATAATTCTACTATGAATCAAGAAAGCATAACAACTAAAACTATAATACCTGAATTTTTAGAATCTACAAAAACAGCACAACAAGAACAAGCCACACAAGATTCTACTACCATACGCATAAAGCATACAACCACTACACAACAAGACACAATAACCATGCAAGACACAATACAACAAGATACAGCGAATAATAATACCACATTATCGCAATCTGAAGCATATGAACAAGAAAGAGCATATATACGCCATATGCCCCAGCATTCCAACTACAAAACACTAAATATGAATTTTACACAACAAGAAAATGCTAACTACACAGACAAACAACACCCACATGATACAATTCCAGAAGAGATAATACAACAAGTAGCACATACTAGTGAATATAAAGAAGAAACAAACAATAATTACTTTGATACAACGCAAGTATATGCAGATATAGCAGAAACAAACCCTATCACAATACCCATAGATACACATGAAGTGCCTGCAATAAAACAACCTACACCGCCACTACAAACAAAGGATAATATTACTATTGCACCAACAGAATCATATAATAATGACAATATTGATGAGGTTATAGAATCTATAATACCAACTATAACAATTCCCCCATTATCTGATAATGAAATAACAAATACAAATAAAGAGATATTGCAAGACTCTTTAGTGCAACTAGATGAAGATATGATATTGCAAGCAATAGAAAAAACCCAACACAATAATATAAGCCCAACACAACCCAAAGAAAATCAAGATGGCGTAATGCCAGCAATGCAAGATTCTGATGGGATAGCACAAATATTGCAACAAGATATGCAAGCTTTTGGAATTACAGAAATTACACCACAACAAGATATACACACAAATCCCATACAAACGCAAGATACACCAACTACTATTGTTATTCCCCCGCAAAAAGATATAAAAACAACAAATGAGCAGCTAAACAACATACCAAATATGCATGCGACAACACCTAAGCAAGATTCCAAACAAAACTATAGTTTAGAACATAATAGTAAAGATATAGACACACAAACATTCCATACAGAATCTGCAGCAACTATACATAGCAAGCCACAATCACAAGAAACACAAAATGTAGATATAGCTACTATGCAGATTGATGATTCCCATGTAAAAATTCCACTTGAAATAATGCAAAATCCAGAACATATAGAAGTAGTAATAAGCGAACGCAATATAGCAGATTCATCAATAGAATCAGAACGCACACAAGAAGCACATACGCCACACACTTCTATTGCTAAAGAACAAGCAACACAATTCCAAATAAAACATAAACAACAAGATTCTACCCAAAGCACACCACAACAAAAGCCACATGCTACTTCTACACCAACAAATTATATGCAATCCTATGCAAACCAACCAAATACAAATTATTTCACAAATATGCCAACGCAATCTACCCAACCACAACCAATGAATTATACCTTTGGCTTACCGCAAATACAAACACAAAAAGATTTGCAAAGTGGGGAAAAAATACAAAATGATTATACATATGCTAATATCCAATCTATGCAAGATTCCATGCAAATTAATACAAAAGAAGCGGCAATACAAACAGAAATATTGCATAATACTCTTAATCCAGAAGATATGATTATACAGCAAATTGCACAGAAAAAAGAAGAAGCACTTCAAGAAAGTAATATGCTTATTGCAACTCATGATACCAATCTTTCAAATGTTATACACAATACAGAGCAAACGCCCTTTATCCTGCCACCTTTAAAGCTATTGCAAGAACCAATAGAGCAAGATAGCGTGCAAGATATTGAGCTTGATTCTAAGATTGAAAAAATGTTGCAAATTTTTAATGCACATAAAATTCGTGGTGATATTATTGATACATTAACAGGACCTGTTGTAACAACTTTTGAATTTCGCCCAGAAACACATGTAAAAGTTTCAAAGATATTGAGCCATCGTAATGACTTAGCAAGGATTCTAAAAGCAAAAAGTATCAGAATCCAAGCACCAATACCGGGTAAGGATGTGATTGGAATCCAAATACCAAATAGCAAGGTAGAAACAATTTATTTGCGTGAGATTCTACAATCAAGTGCATTTTTAAATTCAAAAGACCCGCTAACTATTGCACTTGGCAAAGATATTAGCGGTATGCCTATTATTGCCAATCTTGCAAAATTACCACATTTGCTTGTGGCAGGGACGACAGGTAGCGGAAAATCAGTAGGTGTTAATGCTATTATTCTCTCACTTTTATATCGTAATAATCCCGATAACCTTAAGCTTATGATGATTGACCCAAAACAAGTAGAATTTGCACCTTATGAGGATTTGCCACATTTAATTACACCTATTATTAATGCACCAAATAAAGCGATTAAAGCATTACAAGTAGCCACAATCGAAATGGATAAACGTTATGAGTTATTTTCACAAATTAAAGTAAAAAACATTGCATCATATAATGATAAAGTAAGTATAAAAATGCCAAATTTTGTTATTATTATTGATGAGCTTGCAGATCTTATGATTACTGGTGGCAAAGAAGCTGAAGCTTTTATAGCAAGAATAGCACAAATGGGAAGGGCTGCTGGTATGCATCTTATTATTGCAACACAACGAAGTAGCGTCAATGTTATTACAGGACATATTAAGGCAAATCTCCCATCACGCATTAGTTATAGGGTTGGCAGTCGCATTGATTCTAAAGTTATTTTAGATGAAACAGGTGCAGAGGATTTGCTTGGCAATGGAGATGGGCTTTTTACAACAACAAATGGCTTAATACGCATACATGCCCCATGGGTTAGCGAACAAGAAGTAGAGCATATTGTTGATTTTATTAAAGCACAAAGAGAGCCACAATATGATGAGAGTTTTCTTAGTGAAACAAAGCCGAGTGCTAGTGTTACAGATAAATTTGGCGGTGAAGGTAGCTTGCTTGATAAAGCAAAAGAGATAATTTTACAAGATAATAAAACTTCTATTAGTTATCTACAAAGAAAGCTTGGTATTGGCTACAATAAAGCTGCTTCTCTTATAGAAGCATTAGAAAGCGAAGGATTTTTATCCGCCCCAAATAGTAAAGGTGAGCGTAATATTTTATAGTATTATAAATAAATGTTTAGCTTAGTAGCTATTGGATTATCCTTACTTAAAAAGTATGGGTTTTACAATGCTATTTAGGTATTTTTAGAGAATGTATCAAGTTTTTGCTTATAGTGTAATACCTAATCTAAAATATTTTTATTATTTATATAATGCCACCAAATTCACTTTAATATATAATATTGTTTTTATCTTTTATCTAAAATGGCATATATAATATCATATTCATTTCTTACAAAATTTTGATAAATTGCACATATAAATTAGAATTTATGTATAATATTTTTTATGTGATATTATCCATTGTTTAAAGAAGTATGAATAAAATGCTAGCTTTTGGATATTATATGCAACTTTTAAGGGAAGGAGTGTGCGGCATGCAGATTGTTTTTGGACCTATTTTATCAAGACGTTTTGGTGTAAGCTTGGGAGTTGATTTAAGCCCTTATACAAAACAATGTAACTTTGATTGTGTATATTGCGAACTTGAAGCAAAAAAACCTATGGATACACAAACACAAATCATACCAGTAGAAACTATTCTTAAATCCATACAACACGCCCTACAAACACATAAAGATATTCAAGTGCTTACTTTCACTGCAAATGGTGAGCCAACACTTTATCCATACCTTGAAGAGCTTATTGTAGCAACAAAAAAAATTTTACAAGGCTATCCTACAATTAAAACATTAATTTTAAGCAATGGTTCGCTTTTTCAAATACAAAAACAAGCACTAAACCACTTCGATATAGTAAAGTTTTCTTTAGATTCTGCATTGACACAGCATTTTAAACGTGTAGATAAACCAAGCAAAACACTTGATTTAACTACGATAAAACAAGGGATTAAAGAATTTTCTATGCAATATAATGGTGAGCTTATTGCTGAAGTGCTTATTGTGGCGGGTTTAAACGATGATGTGCAGTCCAATAAAGATACTGCTGCTTTTTTAAGTGAAGTGAATGTAAAACGCATTGATCTTTCAACAATTGATAGACCAAGCTCCCATAGAGTTTATCCCATTAGCAATGAACAACTTTATGCGTTAAGTGCATTATATCAAGGCTTAAATATATGTGTTGTTACAAGAAAAGAAGAAGCAATAACCATAACACAACAAGAGCTTAATGAAACAGAACTTATAGCATTGCTTAAAAGGCGTCCATTAACACATGCTGATTGTGAAATTTTACTTACAAAAGCAAGTGTGCAACGCGTGGCTAATATGCATGCATTGGGACAAATACAAACAAAAAATATTGCGGGAGTTGTGTTTTATTGTGTAGAGCATAAAAAGTAAAATATTCTATATTCTATAAATGCAAAGATAAAATATTATATAATTTTGTTTCATAATCTATATATAATAAAGCATTTATAATAGATTATGTTATAATTTATAATAATTTACCAAAAAGACAATATGATGGTTAATAAAATATATTGTGCAACGCAAGATGGATTAGATTCAAAAATTATTGAAGTTGAAGCGACTTTTACACGCGGATTGCCGACTTTTAATATTACAGGGCTTGCTTCAAGTTCTATTAAAGAGTCGCAACACCGCGTTACAAGTGCACTGGTAAATCTTGGCATAGATTTCCCTCCACTAAAGCTTAATGTGAATCTTTCACCATCTGATTTACCAAAAAATGGAAGTCATTTTGATTTACCTATTGCACTTTTAGTTGCTGCTAGCAAAGAAAGTCTTATTTTAGACACATGGTTTGCCTTCGGTGAATTAGGGCTTGATGGTATTATAAAAAATGTGCCACTTATCTATCCTATGCTCCTTGATATTGCTTTGCATAAGCCACATGCAAAGGTTATTTTACCCTATGAAGCAAAAGAACTCTATAGTAAAATACCAAAGCTTGCTATGTATTTTGCTAGCAATATAACTGACGCACTTGAGATTCTAAGAGGGCATATACCACAGGCAGAAACAAGTAGTGATTTTGCTTTTGAATCACTTATGATTAATGGGATGCAATTTTATTATGATAAAACATTTGATATGGATTTCTCTGATGTGAAAAATCAAGATAGAGCCGTGCATGCTGCCCTTATTGCTGCATGTGGATTCCATAATATTTTATTTGAGGGTAGTCCGGGTTGTGGTAAAAGCATGATTGCAAAGCGTATGCAATATATCCTTCCCCCATTAAGCTTAAAAGAAATGATAGAAAGTGTTAAATTGCAAGCATATAATGGACAAGTATTGCAATATAAACCAAAAAGAAGTTTTAGATCGCCACACCAAAGTGCTTCAAAAGCAAGTATTTTAGGAAGTGCTACACAATTTAAAGTAAGCCCGGGTGAAATCGCCCTAGCACATAATGGCATTATATTTTTTGATGAGCTTCCTTATTTCAAACGTGATATTTTAGAATCTTTACGCGAGCCACTTGAAAATAATCAGCTTGCCATATCTCGCGTGCATTCAAAAGTAATCTATGATACTTCATTTTTGTTTATAGGTGCTATGAATCCATGCCCGTGTGGTAATTTACTTTCAACAACAAAAGAATGCCGTTGCAAAGATTCTGAAATTCGTAGTTATCGCAATAATCTTAGTGAGCCATTTTTAGATAGAATTGATCTTTATGTGCAAATGCAAGAACATATGCCAGCACAAAAACCAACACAAACCTACACTTCTAAGGATATGCAACAACTTGTATTTAGTGTATTTAAGCAACAAATATGTCGTGGGCAAATTGATTTGGAGGGCAATATTATCTTTAATGGGAAACTATCACCAATACAGGTTGAACAATACTGCAAGCTTGATAATGCATGTAAAAATCTTTTAGATCAAGCAAAAATGCGATTTAATTTAAGCTATCGTGGCGAACAAAAAATAAAAAAAGTTGCCCGTACGCTTGCTGACATGCAAACATGTGATACAATACAAAAGGAGCATATTTTAGAAGCCTTGAGTTATCGCAAAGTGTAGTAATATTGCTTGAAGCATAAGTTAGACAAAGCATAATACATAATAGTAGTTTTTTTATTGCAAAATGAAGTAATATCTGATGCGTAATTTTTACGCAAATAAAATTAACATTAATTACAATACTACATTTTTTTTAATTCTTAAGTATATTTTGAGTGATTTTTTGTTACAATACTTTAATTTTATTATAAAAATTGTTAGAGGAAAGCATGGAAACATTGCAATATAAAGATTTTGGTGTGGATATTGATGAAGGCAATCATTTTGTCCAAGCACTAAAACCGCTTGTAAAAGATACTTTTAGCCCTTTTGTATTAGGGGGCTTAGGTGGTTTTTCAGGTTGCTTTGCAATGCCAACAAATTATAAAAATCCGATTTTATGTGCAGCAACAGATGGTGTTGGTTCTAAATTAAGTCTTGCACTTGCATACCAAAAACTTGATAGTATAGGAATTGATTTGGTTGCAATGTGTGTTAATGATTTAATTTGTGATTTTGCAACTCCTATGTTTTTTCTTGACTATTATGCGACACATAAACTCATAAGTACAGATGCATTGCGTATTGTGCGAGGTATTGCAGAGGGTTGCAAGCAAGCACAATGTGCATTAATAGGTGGAGAAACTGCAGAAATGCCTAGTGTATATGCAAAAGGTGATTTTGATTTAGCAGGCTTTGCTGTTGGTATTGCAGAAAAAGAAGATATACAAAAACGTGCTAATATAACACATGGAGATATTATTTTGGGCTTACCAAGTAATGGATTCCATAGTAATGGTTTTTCGCTTGTGCGAGGCATTATTGATACAAAACATATTGATGTAGAACGTGATTTTTTAGGTGAACCCCTTATAGATTCTCTTTTAAAGCCAACACGTATTTATGTTGCAGATTTTTTACGCCATAAGGATACCATTAAGGGACTTGCACATATTACAGGGGGAGGTATCCAAGAAAATCTTATTCGCATTTTACCAGATAATACACAAGCTATTATTGATGAAAATGCTATACAAATTCCAGAGATTTACCAACTCTTTTTGCCACATGTAACCAAAGAGGAGGCATGGCGGGTATTTAATATGGGGATTGGCATGGCTGTTATAGTGCCAAAAGAGTATGCACAATCTGTGGCAGAGAGTATGCAGGCTTCCATTATTGGATATATACAAACAGGGTCTAGGCAAGTTATTATAAAGTAAAATTATGAAATTACAAATATATTCAAAAATATATGCATTACCACTTGGTATTTTGCTTGTTAGCTTTGGTTTTTATTATTTTGTATTAGATTCGTTAGATGCATGCCAACAACAACACACCATTACAATCACGCATACACAGAATCCACAATCACAACAAAATGATGACATAGATGAACAAAAACGTATGCGTGAAGAGTTGGAAAAAATTAAACAAAGTGCAAATGTTGATTTTATTTATAATGTGCTTGCAGAAAATCTTAATCGCATTAATTCCTATGCAAACATTGAGTTTGAAGATACAATGTCTTCCATACAGGTAGCCCCCAAGCAACAACTAGCACGCACTACACAAAAAAATAAAATGAAATCTATTAACTATGTTCCATACCGCCAAATCCATACCCATGAATTACCAAATGCATTTCGAGACAATCCAAATGCACCGACTGATATTAAACTATATGGGGGTATCAATCATTTTGATATTAAAAATACTCTCATATCACAAAAAAAACAAATGATGCAATGGGCAATACCAATGGTAAAAGAGGCAAAAATATACCGCACACCAAATATTCATGCAAAAGTGCTTGCTGTTAATAAAAATGGTATAAAAATGCAAGTAGTAGCAATAAAAAAATCATGGGTGCATGTGCGTTATACTACAATAAAAAAATCTTTTATTGATGGCTATATACCCATACGAAATATACGCCTTATAAAATATGATTTATAATATCTCCTAACCTAAACCTATAGTATAATTCATTTTCATAAAACTGAATATATACACAAAACTTTGCTTTTATTTGGGTGATATGTTTTGGTTGCTTAAATATATAATAAAAGTATTTGTCATATAGAAAACACATATTGTAAGAAAAACAGATAAATACCCTATTTTCTACATAAGAGATTAAAAATTTAATATCACACTATATAGAAGTTCTATTGCATAATAATTCTATGGTATTATATTAATATACTATTTTTGGATAGCATTTTGTTTTAATTTTGAGTTGGAGTATTCTTATGGTTTTAGAAATTATTCATTATCCAAATAAAATATTACGCACAATCTCGCAAGAGGTAACCCAATTTGATGCAGCATTGCATACATTACTTGATTCTATGTATGCTACAATGATTGCACATAATGGAGTTGGATTAGCAGCTATTCAGGTAGCAAAACCATTGCGCGCATTACTTGTTAATATACCGCGTGAAGAAGATAATGAACAATATAAAGAAGATTTGCTTGAAGTTATTAATCCTGTTATTTTACACGCAGAGGGTGAGATTTTATGGAATGAGGGTTGTTTGTCTGTGCCCGGATTCTATGAGGAAGTGCAACGTTTTAGCCAAATAAAAGTGCAATATCAAGATAGGTTTGGCACTATACATGAACAAGTTTTTTATGATTTTATGGCAGTAGCAATCCAACATGAAATGGACCATCTTAATGGGATTTTGTTTGTGGATAAACTTTCATTGCTAAAACGAAAAAAGTTTGAAAAAGAGCTAAAAAAGAATAAACGCACAGCATAGTTTTAAGTATTTTATAAGGCTTAATACGATAAAATAAAGGTTTTATTTTAATTAAAAGGATAATTAATGGCACGGCGATGTGATATTACAGGAAAAGGTGTTATGGTTGGTTGCAATGTAAGCCACGCTAATAATAAAACCAAAAAAAGAAGTTTGCCAAATCTTAGAAGTATGCGTTTAAAGCTTGAAGATGGCACTTCTATCCGCATCAAAGTTGCAGCTTCAACTTTGCGTACTTTAAAGAAAAAGAGTAAATAGTATTTACTATAATTAAGATATTGCTAAGCATTTTACATTGTCTAAAAACATAGCAATTTAAAATAATTATGCGAGTAATAATGTAAAAGATGGTATTTATATGAATTAGGTACTATACCAAAATAGTATGCTAACTAATTATTGGATTTATATTTACATATAATTGCTATATAATATAACTAAAAATGAAATAAACTCCATAATTTTTATTTGTGGTAGATATAAAGTTTAAACTTTTATTATAAATTTACATACACATAAATAAATTTCTATTGCTCGTTTTTAAAAATAGGCTTAGATTCTATAATTTAGGATTGCAATATGGCAACAACACAGCTTGACGATATTTATGAAACACCGAAAAAAACTCGTGGTGTTTTTAAAGTCTTTACTATATTCTTTTATATATTTCTTACATTGTCTGTAATAATAGCATGTGTGGTTGGTTATTATGGATACCAGCTTTATAAAGAACTATCTCCGCAAGTGCATGCAATGATAGATTATCACCCCAATGAAGTAACACAAGTTTTTGATTCTAAGGGACGTTTAGTCGCAAATCTTTTTGATGAAGAGTATAGATTCTATGCAACATACGATGAGATACCCGGTAGAGTTATAGAGGCACTTTTAGCTGTTGAGGATACCATGTTTTTTGAACATGATGGTGTAAATTTTGATGCAATTGCACGTGCAATTTTTAAGAATGTTGTAAATATGCGTTATATGGAGGGTGGAAGCACACTAACACAACAACTTGTTAAAAATATGCTTTTGACAAGCGACAGGACACTAGATAGAAAATTAAAAGAATTTCTACTTTCTATCCGTGCTGAACAAGTATTAACAAAAGAGCAAATACTAGAACGTTATCTCAATTATATATTTCTTGGACATGGCTATTATGGCATAAAAACAGCATCATTTGGTTATTTTAAGAAAAATCTAAACCAACTTACCTTAAAAGAAATTGCTATGCTTGTAGGCTTACCAAAGTCTCCTGTTAAGTATGACCCAACGCGTCATCTCAAAAACTCACTTAATCGTGCTAATGCAATTTTAAAGCGTATGTATGATCTTGGATGGATTACGCAAAATGAGTTCCATCAAGCTGTCAAAGAGATTCCAAAAGTTTATAACCAAACGCTCACTCAAAACAAAGCCCCTTATGTTGTTGATGAAGCATTACGCGAACTAAATAATATTGAAGATTTAAAATCTGGTGGTTATAAAATCTATTTAACAATTGATCTTGATTATCAAAAAGCAGCAAGAGAAGCACTATTAAAAGGATATGAAAATATCCAATACCGCATTATAGAACGCGAACAAAATATGCGGAGCTGGCAAAAAAGACCAAAACCTACAGATGAAGAAGTAGATGAATTAAAACAAAATAGTGCAACAACTTTAAATGGTGCTATTGTGGTTACAAATCCGCATACAGGCGAAGTCTTGGCAATGGTTGGTGGCGTAGATCATAATAAAAGCTCTTTTAATCGTGCAACACAAACAAACAGACAATTTGGTAGCACGATGAAACCTTTTGTCTATCAACTTGCATTTGATAAAGGGTATTCTCCTGCAGAGATTGTTATAGATTCTCCAAAAAGATTTGGTAGTGGCGGGCAATTATGGCAACCAAATAATGATACGCGTAAATTTTTAGGACCTGTTACTATGCAAACTGCACTTGAAAAATCATTAAATATACCAGCCATTGACACAGCATTAAAAATCACTGAAGGTTCGTTGTATGAGGGCTTAGCATCTTTTGGGTTTGAAAATTTCCCAAGAGATCTTACGGTTGTGCTTGGTAGCCTTTCCTTATCTCCTATGAAAGCTGCTATGCAATATAGTCTTTTTTCAAATGCTGGGACCATTGTAAAACCTTATGTAGTTGCAAAAATTGTAGATCCGCAAGGTAAAGAAACTTTATTCCAAACTACACAAGAAACTATTACAACACCACAGCAAGCTTTCTTAATTACTTCTATTTTACGTAATACCGTGCAAAAAGGTACAGGTTATAGGGCAAGAGTGAATGGCATACAAATAGCAGGTAAAACGGGCACTTCTAATCAATCAAGAGATGTGTGGTTTTGTGGTTATACTCCCGATTTACAAGCTATAATATGGTATGGTCGAGATGATAATATGCCAATTGGCGGTGGTGCATATGGTGGGAATATATCCGCACCTGTTTTTGCAGATTTTATCCAAAAAGCTATGGATATTAATCCGGGTATGCAACGCAGTTTTAGGACACCAAGTGGTGTTTATCAACAAAAAATAGGCGATGAATTTATTTATTATACAGATACTTCACGTATTAACTATGAGCAGCTAGAGCAACAAGAACGTTTAAAAGAAGCTGATAATATTATATTTTAGATATACCTAGCATAAAAAATATAGTCTTTGATTAAAAATAAGCTGTTTGTGAAAGTCTATTTACTTCTCTTATTTTATTGCTACTTTTTTGCCAATCTTAATTTATAAAGCCCGATAAATAGTCAATTATTTTTTAAGAATCTATATACCATTTATCAAAAAAATTGCCCTGCATATTTGTGCTCATATTTATAGCAAATTCTTTTATGAGATTCTCATATATGTATAAAAATTCCATTTCTTTTTGTGTTCCATAAGTTTTT
>JARHZY010000178.1 GCA_029264655.1 Helicobacter sp.
CTTGAGCGAGGTGATGAGGTATTATGTGTAGATAATTTATTCACTGGCACAAAACGAAATATTACTCATTTATTAAATAATCCGCATTTTGAGTTTATGCGTCATGATATTACATTTCCATTATATGTAGAAGTAGATGAAATATATAACCTTGCTTGTCCTGCAAGCCCAGTGCATTATCAGTTTGACCCTGTGCAAACTACTAAAACTTCTGTAATGGGAGCAATTAATATGCTAGGGCTTGCAAAACGCGTTAAAGCTAAAATCTTGCAAGCTTCTACAAGTGAAGTTTATGGTGATCCAGAAATCCACCCACAAATAGAATCATATCGTGGCAGTGTGAATCCAATCGGTATTCGTGCATGTTATGATGAGGGAAAAAGATGTGCAGAAACATTATTTTTTGATTATCAAAGACAGCATAATTTAAATATTAAAGTAATGAGAATCTTTAATACTTATGGTCCTAGAATGCATCCAAATGATGGACGCGTAGTCAGTAACTTTATTGTCCAAGCATTACGCGGAGAAGATATTACTATTTATGGAGAAGGTCTGCAAACACGGAGCTTTTGCTATGTTGATGATCTTATTAATGGCATGATAGCACTTATGGATAGTCGCGATGGTTTCTATGGTCCTGTCAATATTGGGAATCCTTATGAATTTAGCATATTAGAACTCGCCCAAAATATTTTAGACATTACAGGTTCTAATTCTAAACTTATTTTTTTGCCATTACCCAAAGATGATCCTAAACAACGCCAACCTGATATTAGCTTAGCGAAAAAAGAGTTAGGCTTCCAACCAAGCATAGAACTTCAAGAAGGCTTAAAAAATACTATTGAATATTTTAGTCATATTTTATTAAAAACATAACTAAATAGCAAAATGGGCTTAGGATATGAATATTTTTGCTAAACTTCTTTATCTTTTTATCTTAATTTTGCCTAAAGAAGAGTATAATTATAGTTACTTTGTTGTTAGGATAAGATATGCAAATAGTTACTAAGCAGGAAACACCACAAAACGCAAATCAACAAAGCCTACTTTTGTCGATTGAAAATCTTTGTGCTTCATTTGTTGGTAATCAGCATACCAATATTCTAAAAACTACAGCAACACCCACATTTCAACTTCACAATATCCATCTACATATCATGAAAGGACAAATATTGGGGCTTGCTGGTGAAAGTGGTAGTGGTAAAAGTTTGCTTGCACGTATTATAATGGGGCTTGAACCACATATTAGCATACAAACAGGAACAATTAAATTTCGCCATAACAATTTATTGCAATCGCAAGATACATATAATACTAATATACAAAAAAAGAAATATAGTTATAAAAATGCCATTATGCAAAAGCTATTAGGCAAAGAAATTACATATATACCACAAGATCCATTAAGCTCGCTTAATCCACTCCATAAAATCTATAGACAAATTGAAGAAGTTTTAATTATCCATAAACTTTTATGTAATCCTAAAGAGCGTAGAGAACACATTGTATCGCTTTGTAATGAAGTAGGGCTTGATACAACCTTGCTAATGCGTTATCCACATGAATTAAGTGGCGGGCAACGTCAAAGAGCTCTTATTTGTCTAGCACTTGTAGCAAACCCACAATTAATTATTTGTGATGAACCAACAACTGCATTAGATATATCTTTAAGTGTGCAAATTATTGAATTATTGCGTAGTATATCCTATCGCAGAGGCGTTGCAATTTTATTTATTACTCATGATTTAGGGCTTTTACGTTCTCTTTGCGATACAAGCATCATTATGCAAAATGGGCACATCATAGAATCATTAAAACGTGATGCACAACCACAGCACGCCTATACAAAACAACTTTTTCATGCACATTTTCTTGCGAAAAAACAATACAACCCCATACAAACTCCAATCATTATGCAACTTAAAGATTTTAGTGTAGGTGTTAAAAAAAGTAATTTTTTTAACAAAAAACTTTCAATAATTACAAAAAATATTAATCTTATGTTGCAAGAAGGTAAAACTTTGGGTATTATAGGAGAAAGTGGCAGTGGCAAAAGTTCTTTAGCCCAAGGCATATTGCATCTCATGGATACGCAAGGCATAGATATGTATTTTAATAGACAATTATCTTATAATGGCAATGTAGATAAGAAATATCTAAAAGAAATGCGAAAAAAAATGCAAGTTGTTTTTCAAGATTCCATGAGTTCGCTTAATCCTAGATTCCGTGTGAAAGATTTAGTATCAGAAGGGCTTAAGTTGCAAAAAAAAAGCAATGAAGAAATTATGCAATCGATTAAAAAAATTTTTGCTATCTTAGATTTGGAAAGCAATTTGCTTGAGCGGTATCCTAGTGAGCTAAGTGGTGGACAACGCCAACGAGTGGCTATTGCACGTTCTATGGTATTAAACCCACGCATTCTTATTCTTGATGAACCAACGAGTGCCCTTGATAAGTTTGTGCAAAAAAATACATTAGAACTTCTGCTTACAATGCAAAAGACTTACAATTTAAGTTATATACTTATTACACATGATCTTAGTGTTGTAGCAAATTTATGTGATGAGGTGGCTGTTATGTTTCAAGGAACAATTGTTGAATATGGAAGTATGGAGGATATTATATCATATCCAAAACATGACTATACAAAGAAGATGGTAGCAATATACCAGAATTTTTGTGTTGCATAAATCTATGGAAAAGGAGATAGTATGGCAAAGAATTTAGCACTATTTATTGATTGTGATAGACTTGAGGCTGCGTTTATGACGCTTATTTTTGATTATTTGCAAAATGAAGGTTATAATGTTTGTGTGAAACGAGCATATATAACAAAAGATAATCTTGATGTATGGTATAACCAACTTGATAGGCATTATTTTAGAATTGCTATAGGTAATAGCCAAGCTAATAATAATATGCGTTTAAGTGTAGATGTGTCAAAGGCATTATATTCCAATAGTTACGATAGCATTGCAATTGCTTCTAATTATCGTGAATTTGGAGTATTAGCGAGCGAGGTCCGCACAAAAGGCTTAGAAGCATTATGTTTTTATCAATACTCAAAAGGCAATGAAGCATTCTTAAAACGTGCATATAATATTATTTATAATTTAGAGCCCAAGCATGTTGTTGAGCAAAATAGTGAGATTGCTTCAACCGGGGATATGTTTGACATACTAGCAACTACACTTGAAGGTTTAGATACACAGACACTTAGTGAAAAAATTAGCAGTCAAGCAACTTTACCCAAAACAGCAACCAAAAAACCAAGAACTACAAAAACAACAAGAACCAAAAGAACAACAAGTGTAAAAAAGTAAATAATCAATGGTAAATACTTGTTATAGTTAAATATCGTGTTTATTAGGAGTTAATGGGTATGATGCTTTATAAAAATCTTTCATTAAAATTGAAATTTCTTACTCTACTTATTGGCTTATTTGTTGCCTTTAGTGTGCTTATTGTTTTAAATATCTTAGGGGAATCAAAATCAGCTAAAAATACTCAAAATAGAATCATTGCAATGTTGCAACAAGAAGTTGAAGCAAAAATAAAACTTGGCACAGATTCTATGGCTTCATCTTTGGGGGAGCTTGTGAAAGGCTTAGATGAAAAACAACAAATCGATATTATTGCTAAGGCTATTGATAAAATTCATTTTGAAAATGACAAATCAGGATATTACTTTGCATTTAAAAAGGGTATAAGCGTTGCCCATCCAAATCGCAAAGATATTGTTGGCA
>JARHZY010000096.1 GCA_029264655.1 Helicobacter sp.
TTATGACTTACAAAGAATAAAAGAATTAGCCCATCTTTTTTCCAATTACAAGTAACGAACCGCCAAAGGGTAGGCTAAAATTTTGTGGTAGCAGATTCTGAATCTTATTTTCTAACCGACAAAGCCCAAGCAATGTGCTATTAATGGGTTTTGGTGGTGGTATATCACGCAATATTTTGCTTTCTTCTTTGTTTGGTTGTATTTGCGTAGAATCTCTTTTATTTTGAATTATACCATTAGTAGATGTGTTTGGATATGGTGCATTATGTAATAATGCTCTTAGCCAAAGTAAAGGTGTAATTGCTGTAAAAAAATACCGTGCAGTTACTATCTCAAAGCCACATGCACGCATAAGATTGGTGAGCTCTGCTTTTGTATATCGGCGTTTGTGATGCACGCTTACATCATGTGTATTCCATAACCATTTATGAGCAGGAACGCTTAGGGCTAAGAGGCTTTTTGTATTGTTTTGGAGCATACTTTTCATATTTATTAATGCTGTTTTTTCATCATCAATATGTTCTAATACATCAAATGCAAAAATGCAATCAAACTCATCTTTAAAAGGGGCATCAAGTAAATCCATGCAATATAGGTCCTTGATACCATAAGTTTTAGCATATTCTAAACCTTGCGGGTGGATTTCACCTAATGCGATATTGCAAAATCCATGTCCAAGAAAATGCCTTGTAACGCTTCCTGTGCCAGCCCCCACATCTAAGATTTTTATACCCCTGCTGTTGCTATCTGCATAAAGTGCAGTAAGTATGCGATTGACTTCATGGTAAATAAATTCGCGTCTAGCAATATGCCAAAAATGCTTATTTTCAGCTAAATAGAGCATATCCATACCCTCACTTGGAAAGTGATTGTTCGCTTCAGATTCTGTATGTGTGTTATTTGTTAGAGAATAATGAGGGGGGGGGGGGTGAAATATATAATACCATCTTGGATATATGAATCTTTTATTTGCATAATTACTCCATTTAGCAAAAAGAATAAAAGTGTTATTATAACCCATTTTTTGTGATAAAGTAACATATAAAGTTTATATTTATTGGTTAGCTCACTCTTTTTTAAATGTTTGGCTTTTTTGTTTTTCTAGCATCTTTTGTGTTATATCATAAAATATTTAATTTTTATGCGTATATAAGAGGGTAAAAAAGTGTTTTGCAAGAGTAAAGTTATAAGCTAGCTAGTCATTTGGATAGAGTTGTTGTTCGTGTTGCAAGATTCTAATAATGCGTGAGTCTCGCATATATTTATCCCATAAATCTTTGCGTTCTGTTGCAATATTCTCACAATGTGTAATATGTGGTTGTAGTGCATGTTTTGCTATCTTTTCTTCTTCTATTGTGAGCTTGTCAATATAGCCAAGCACTCTAGCACATGCACAACTTTTTGCTACAAATGCTACAAGATCACTAGGATATGAGAATGCACTAAGCTTTTCTTTATGTTGTTTTACCTGCACTCCATTAGAATCTTGTATAAAAGTTATCTGGTATATATAAATATATGGTTTGCAAATTTCTTCTTTGGGCGTTAGTGTGATGTCTAAGCGATTTGTGCCATTCCATGTAAATTTTAATGTTTGAAATGGTGTTTGTTGGGTATATTGTGCCTGTAAATCAATACTTGTTGTTTGCATACTTGTAAGCACATAATTATAATGCTTCATAATATCAAAAAATGTAAAGATATGTGTTTGTTTATCCATAAGGATTGCATTATATGCTTCTATGATTGTCATATAAGGATAGAAATATATTTTACCTTGTTGTATTGCACTGCAGTCTGGCAAGATGCATGCGAATGCTTCTAGAGTTTCCATAATAGTCTTGTTGTTTTTATATTGTTGCCGTAGTTGTGTAAATGTTGTATCAAGTCTCATTGCCTCCTTGTTGCGTTGTGCTTTTGTGTGGCTTTTATTTTGTTTGTGAAGATATTCGTAGTAGCGTGTTGTATAGTCTTGCACTTCCTTTGGGATTTTTGGAATCTCATGCAATATTATTGGTTGCTCTGGTTTTTGTGTTAATGTGGTTTGCTGTGTTGGCGTATCGGTATTATGGAAACTATTTGCATCTGTATCGCAACCAAGTAAGAATATAATATAATAAAAAGATAAAGGCAGATAAAGAAAGCCAATTTTCAATAATCTAGCAATAAGCATGGCATAATGGGCTTCTATAAGGATTCGATACGAATCATATATGGTTTTTTTGTTACTTCTTTGAGATTCTGTAATGTAGTAAGTGCTTTTTTTATTTGGACTTCTGTGCATATATGTGTTGCAAGCAATAATAAGGCGGATTGCATGCCAAGTTCTTTTGGTTTTCGTTGTATTAGTGATTGGATAGAAATATTATGTTCTGCCAATACATTTGCAACATGAGCAAGCACACCGGGTTTATCATCAACTTGTAAGCGGACATAGTATCTACTCATAATTTTATCTTTTGGTATCAACACCATATTTTGTTCTAGGCTGTGGTGGAAACCTGTAACATAGCCTAACATTGGAGCGGTTTTGCTACGCACTATCTCTATAATATCGCTAACAACAGAGCTTGCTGTTTCACTCCCGCCAGCACCAGCACCATAATATACACTTTCACCTACTTTGTCCCCTATAACACTAATTGCATTCATTGCACCATCTGTTTTTGCTAACATAGAATCTTTTGGTATCATGCATAAATGCACGCGTAATTCAAGTGCATTATCTTGTTTTTTGGCGATGCTTAGTGGTTTTATAATATAGTCGTGTTCGTATGCAAAGCGGATATCTTCAAGATCAATATCTTCAATACCATCTACTATAATATCTTCCATTTTTGCATGGATACCATAAGCAAGAGATGCAAGGATAAGGAGTTTGTGTGCACTATCGCTACCATTAATATCAAGTGTTGGATCTGCTTCTGCGTATCCTAATTTTTGTGCTTGTTGCAAAGCGGTGTTAAAATCTGTATTATGGTGGCACATTTGCGTTAAGATGTAGTTGCTTGTGCCATTCATAATACCGCGAATACTTAATATATGATTGGCACATAAGCCATCACGCAATGCTTTAATAATTGGTATGCCCCCGCCAACACTTGCTTCAAAGCCAATGGAAGATTCAAGTGTTTTTGCTTCTAATTGGTGTCTATGGTATGCAAGCATGGCTTTATTTGCTGTAACAAGTGATTTTTTGTTTGCTAGTGTTTTTAGTGCAATTTGGTAAGGTAGCTCTACACCACCCATAAGTTCTACAATTATGTCTATATCTGGATTATTAAGGGCATCATCAATATTAGTGCTTAATGGGATATTGACATGTTTATTGTGGATATTGCGTGCAATGCCAATCTTTGGCACGATTAATGCACCAGTGCGAGCCGATATAATATCTTGATTTTGTTGTAATATCTCAATGACACTACTCCCCACAACGCCAACGCCAATAATTGCTACATTGATAGTTTTCATACATATGCCTTTTTAATTTTTAAATCTAGCATTATAACAATAAAATGACGATGAATGGTAATTATAAAAGTTGATTATATGCAGTAAAAAGGATAATAAATAAGCTTTTATTATAGATAAGATTCTAATGCCGACACACAAAACCACACTTAAACACGATTGGGTTTAAATATGGATTATGTATCTTATGATATATAGCTTAGGATATTAGAATAAAAATTTAATTCCAGCTTGAAAAACAAGTGGTGAATGCACCGTTGGCACAATGTTATTTATTATAGAATCTTTAAGATCCCAACCTACAATTGGCATTTTTGCAGTTAAATCAAGACGCAAATGCTCGCCTATGCCAAAGGTAATCCCAGCACGACCAAATAGAGGAATGCTATTAGATGATATATTGCTATTTAAATAGGAGTTATATTGGTAACCCACTCCAACACCAGCAAATATACCAGCCGCAAAGCCACCTGTATTAATAAAGTTAAGCATAGCATCAACATTACCATCAACATTAATAGTGTAGTTTGAAGTAAAGCTATCAAGGTAGGTGCCATACCCAACACTTAGAAATGCACGTGTGCCAAAATAACCATTAAAAAAAGCTTCATAACCAATATTGGCACTCACATTCCATGCATCATTATAATGACCCTGCCATACACTTGAATCAACTTTTCCAGATTTAGCAACACCAACCATGCTATAACCACCATCAATACCAACAAACACACTTGCTGATGCAAGTGATACGCTTAAAAAGCCTAATGCTAATATTTTTTTCATATTCTGCTCCTTAATATACAGAAATTGTCGTGAATAAATCATCGACTATTAAATAAATCGGCATAAGCGATAAATATCAATTAATAAACACGAGAATAAAGTTAAAAATATATGATTTGTAACAGAATGGCATATGGTTATATAAACGGGTAATTAGCATATTTGTGAATCTGTGGCTTCTGTGCAGGAAGTAAAAGTGGTTTGCCTACAATTAACCAACATTGATTAAAAAAGTTTTTTGCTGATAATTTTATGGTGGATTAAAGCTTTACTTTTTATGTTGTAGGTAATTTATACGAACGCTTATTTTAGCAATACGCAACTTTTTATTAAAAAACTAAAAATTTTAATTTAGGTAATGATAAACAAGAGTGTATCTCTCTATTGTTTTAGAGACAATAAATTCCTTGTTTTATTATCTCTTTTGGTTTTTAAAATTTCTTTTGATTGACATCATCTAATATTTTTGTTGCAATAGAATCTACTGCTACACTTATTTCTTGTGAATGGTTTGCTATTTCCACATTTTGTTGTGTAACAGACTCTAGTTGTGATACCGTTTCGTTGATTTGGCTAATACCTTGTGCTTGCTCTTTTATGGATTCTGCCATATCATTAATACTTTGCACTAACATATTTGTATTTGCCTCTATCTCTCCCAAACTCTTTTGAGTTCTTTCTGCTAGCTTTCTTACTTCATCTGCTACTACTGCAAAGCCTCTACCATGTTCTCCTGCTCTTGCTGCTTCTATTGCTGCAT
>JARHZY010000090.1 GCA_029264655.1 Helicobacter sp.
CTCTTACGGGACTAAATCTCAAAGAAGTAACAATATCTGCCCTTCCTTGGCTCATTATTATGGTGTTAGGCTTGATTGCTATTACATATATAGAAGATATTTCGTTATGGTTGCCATCTCTTGGTAGAGTGGTATAGATTTGCCTTATTTAAGCCTTAATAAACACTAAAGGCTATAAATATAATAAAAAGTAATCCCTACCTCAAGCATATAGATTACATGCATCTCAAAAGTGGGCTTTCCAAATCAATCCAAATAACCTTTAAATAATAAATAATAAGAAGCAATGTTTTTATGCAATTTTAACAAAAAATATCTTACATTGCATATTATCATAGTATCGCTATAATAAAATATGCAGATAGAAGCCCAATCAACATTACACTATTATGCTAAGTATATTATATTATTTTACAGATTAAACTTTTCTTTTTACATTGTTACTCTACATATCTTAATTAGCAATACATTTCATAATCAACTTTGCAAAGCTTTCATACCAAGCAACAAAGAATTAAGCATACTTTCATGCCCTATGCCTAAAATCTGCTTACGCAAGAGTGCAGCATCTTTTATTTTTGGTTTGGTGGCATGGGCAGTTGGATTACGAATGGATTGCAAAATTTTAATAAATTGTGATAACCTTAGAATAAATTGCCCAATATCATGCCTATTCATCATAGAATCTGATATTTTTTTATGTTTCGCACACCGCCAAGATTGTATTACTTCTTTTGCCTCCCGCATAAGAAACACTAAAGTCCCCATATTAGGATTTATTGTTGCTTTATTGTCTAACCAATCCCATAAATTAGAATCTACCCCTTGCACACTATAAGTTAGCCTAGCAACAAAAGAATCTGCTTTTGCATTCTTCTCAAAATCAATTAATGTGCGAAAAAATAAAACACAAAATCGCTGTATTTCCTGCTCCATAGTCTTACTATAAAGCATAATAATACCCGTGCAATCATATAATGGATTTTCTTTATTTGTTTGATATTCAATCTCTGCATTGACAAGATTTTCTACAGAATCTGGATGGAGATCATAAATCAGAGTATCACCAAAAATATAATCTATAAGATTATGTCTCATTTGTATTTGTGCGTCTGTTTTAAATATATCATGATAATGGATTATTGGCTTTTGGCTTGCATGCAATGTGGCAAAATAATCTATTTTCTTTTTCATACTTATAAAAAGCGGATATACATAGTCGTTACCATAAAGTGCAAATGTGCGGTTATTATGCAATGTAATAAAATTTGATAAGAACATATCACGCACATGTTTAAAATCATCTCGCACCAATTCTCTCATATCACTAATAATAAACCATAATTCTACTTCCAATTGCTTTTGCTTATAATAGCTTGGTGGTATAGCACAAGGTGTTTGTGTTATACCTACTACTTTACATACATACAAACTCGCATAATCACTTAAAAACAACTGCAAAGGATTGTGTGCTGATACCTTATTTATCAAAGATTGCAATGATAAATACTCATGTGTGTTCAAAGCATTTTCACTCTGTGGATAAGCCTGCTCTCTACTAGAGCATATACCACGCATTTTAGACTTTATCTTACCAAAAGCAACTTTACCATGTTTCTTTAAAACTTCAAGATGAGATTCTATAACATCATCTTGATAATAAGGATTATAAAGAATAAGTAAGGCAACATTATCCATAACAATCTCCCTTTATATATTTTTATTCTTTATAATAACATAACATAAAAATATTAAATTTATTCTATTTTGCATTTTTTATAGCATAAACCATTGCTATTCCTTTTATCATAAAATATTTTTCATTATTTTCTTAATATTGCCATATTCTTTTCTTTATACACACAAAGCATGAATATTGCAAATATGCTAAAATATATTATTTGTAGCTTACTGCAAAATATATAGAATCTGCTAGCATTCTTTATTTTATTTTATGTGGTATAACAATCAAATATTGTAAATTGCAAAACTACAGCTTTATTTTGTAAATATTTTACGCAAAATTGATAATAGATTATCTAGTATATATGTTGCATTTACAATTTTCATTTTCATAAGTTTTTTACATGTTGGGCAAATAACTATATCAAACCCCATACGACAACCATTTCTCTTGGATTTAGATATTTTATAATAGCCACATTGTTTGCAAATATAAATATATCTCTTAGGTTTTCTTGGTATCATAATATTCTCCTTACAATATTAGAAAAGATTCTATATCCTATCAATATGATTATTATCCAACCAACAGCAAACCAATATTCATTATAAGTTTGCCCATCATACCAGAGATAAACTGCCTCAAACCCACAATACATACAAATGCAAAATACAATAAAAACCAAAAGTGTGATTTTTAATATCCATGCAATAATACCCATAAGGGTAATACCAATAGCAACTAATATCATTTTTATCCTATACCCTACTTACCAAAATCTAAAGAACATATTGCAAGATAATCCTTTATAACAAAATCCTAGAATCTCTAAATAAGTAATACATCGTATCTAGCAAAATATATACGCTATAAACACTCAAACATCTTGCATTATAAATAAAAATATCTAAATCTATAGAGACATAATACTATCTTCATATAAATCCATTGCAAAAAAGACTGCAATCATACCATTGAAACAAATAGCCTATTGCATTGCAAAACTGCAAGAAATAATACCATTGCTTACAAAAATCTATTAGTATTTACATAGCACTGCTTTTTATTTTATTATGGGATTTACCTACAAAATGAATATAACCATTCTTTTGAATAGTTATAATTTTTAAGCACTTATGTATTTGCATATAATCCTTATAAACGCTTCATACGAGAATATAAATCATTTAGAATCAGATAGTTACATCTTTATCTAAACGTTTCCCAATCTTATCAAGTAAATTACCTGCTTTTTCTCCCCATACTTCAATTTTATCAAGAATCACATCGCTATAATCGTATAAATCGCTATCATTATACCCAGCTTTTTCCATTTCGCTATCTAACCACTTTTTAACACCATATCCTATTGCTACTGCACCCAAAGCACCTAATGCTATTTTTCCTAAACTCATATTGTCTCCTTAAAAGTTAATATGAGATTCTATCTGCTTATTTCATCAGCTTTAGAATCTATATTTCAATTATAACAAAATAATATGACAGGTTATGTCATATATAAAAAATTATATACAATAAAGTTTATTTATATTCAAATTCGAACTCTACTTGTTATATTATCGATAAAGTGAGCCTCTAAATCTCCATCTAACATAATCTAACATAATCTAACATAATCTAACATAATCTAACATAATCTAACATAATCTAACATAATCTAACATAATCTAACATAATCTAACATAATCTAACATAAAATACGCAATTACCTAGTAAGGATTACGCATATCTCCTTAACTTCAATACTTACACAGACCTTTATTTGCATGCCTTACTTCATATAGAAAGATATTGTTATATTAATATGAAGTGTTATACCATAATGATAAGTTTTATACTTGTTTTATAGGATTATTTTTGATTCTGTAGATTTTGGTAATTATAGAATATAAGAGTAAAAAAATGTGAGAATTTATAATTCACACTAAATAGCCATTTTAGGCTATAAAGCCTTAGATTCTTATCCCCACCTTTAAAAAATATTAAGCCTCTTCGATAGGCACTAAACGGCTTTCCATATTGTGTTCTGTTTCATATGCGGCAATAATCTCACGCACTCTTTCTCCCTCTATTACCTCTTTTTCAAGAAGTTCTTGTGCCATTGCTTCAATAGCACCTCGATAATCACGCAAAGTTTGTTTTACATGAGTGTAATGTTCTTCGAGTTTTGTTTGGATATAACTATCCATTTTTTGTGCAGTTTCATTGCTGTATTCCCTAGAATTACTCCCACCGCCAAGAAAGCGGTTACGTGCTGTAAAATCTTCAAGCACCATAAGCCCTGAAACATCAGTCATGCCATAATAAACAACCATATTTTTTAGAATCCCTGTTGCACGACGTAAATCATCAGATGCACCATTTGATATTTCTTCTAAAAACACATCTTCTGCTCCCCTCCCACCAAGCAAAACATCAATAGTTGCAAGCATTTCATGCTTTTGCTCTAAATGGCGGTTTTCCTCTGGTGTATGTAGAGTATAACCAAGTGCCCCCATACCACGCGGGATAATTGATACCTTATTTACTCTATGTGCTCCCTTTGTAACTTCACCCATAAGAGCATGCCCACTTTCATGATAAGCAACAATTTTTTTCTCTTTTGGTGAAAGGCGACGCGATTTCTTTTCTAAGCCTATCATTGTGCGTTCCATCGCCTCTTTAAAATGTTTATGTGATACTTCTTTTTTGTTTTCTCTACCTGCAAGTAACGCCGCTTCATTAATAATATTTGCTAAATCTGCACCTGCTAAACCTGCCGTAAATTTTGCAATTTCATTCAAATCAACATCTCTACTAAGTTTCACGCCCTTAATATGCACTTTTAATATCTCAATGCGTCCTTTAAAGTCTGGTGCATCAACAAGCACTTGCCTATCAAACCTACCCGGTCGCAATAATGCAGGGTCAAGGATTTCTGGTCTATTTGTAGCTGCCAATACAATAACAGGTGCATTACTGCCAAAACCATCCATTTCGGCTAAAAGCTGGTTAAGCGTTTGTTCCCTTTCGTCATTCCCGCCAACAACTGAACCAGCAGCACGACTTTTTCCAATCGCATCAATTTCATCAATAAAAATAATGCTTGGGGCTTCTTTTTTTGCTTTATCAAACAAATCACGCACACGACTTGCTCCAAGCCCAACAAACATTTCAATAAAACTGCTACCACTCATTGAAAAAAATGGAACATTCGCTTCTCCAGCAACAGCCTTAGCAAGCAATGTTTTTCCTGTGCCCGGAGGTCCCACAAGAAGCACGCCTTTTGGAATCTTTGCACCTACTGCTGCATATCTATCAGGATATTTTAAGAAATCCACAACTTCGACTACTTCTTCTTTTGCTTCTTTATTACCCGCCATATCATCAAAGCGTACATTTGGACGTTCAGCATTAATAAGCTTATTTGCATTTCCTAAGCCAAACATACCACCTCCCATATTGCGTTGCATACGGCTTGTTAAGAATATCCAAAGCCCCATAATAATAAATACAGGCAAAAGCCAACCAATCATATCAGTAAAAAAGTTTTGCTCGCTAAAACCATTATAACTTACCTTATTTTCATCAAGAAGTGTTACAAGTGTTGTATCTTGCACTTTTTTCGCCGTATAATAAATAGTTGGATTAGAGGCTTTACTCATGCCTTTTATCATTGTTTGTCCGATAGAAACACTCTGAATTTGCCCGCTTTTTACAAGCTGCTTAAACTCTGAATAGTCAATTGTTTGGCTTATACTATTACCACCTAATCGACCAAAAATACTTGTGTCATCTGTCGAAAAAGCCTTAAATAGAACAATTGCGACAATACCCAAAACAATAAAAATAAAAATAGGGTTTTTTGTCATAGGCGGTTTGCCATTATTCATATCATTATTTGCCATATTTCCCTCTTTCAAAAAAATACAAAACTCTAGAATTATATTATCTTTTTCTAAACTTAAAACACAACCACTCATCAATTTGCTTTTTTTCCACAAGTTTTAATGTTTGGAAGCTATCAAGTATCTTACTTTCATGTTCTTGTAAAATACCTGATAACAACAAAACACCGCCTTGTTTTAGCCGCATAATCAAATCTTTTTTTAACAATAAAAGCACAGAGCTTACAATATTTGCACAAATACAATCATAAAGCTTAGGCACTGCAAGCATATCTATACTTTGCATACTTCCCTGCCAAATTTGCTTATATGTAAGTTTATTGGTTGCAAAATTTTGTATGCTTTGGTTACAAGCATGCATATCAGTATCACAAGCATATACCATAGCACCAAGTTTTGCAGCGGCAAGCGATAAAATACCACTCCCACATCCCACATCAAGCATAGCCTTCCCCTGTAAATCCATTGTATCCAATAATGTAAGGCACATTGCAGTTGTTGCATGGTGTCCGCTACCAAAACTAAGTGATGGATCTATAATAAGATTCTCATATTGTGTCTTTGCTGCATGCCAACTTGGACGGATATAAAAACGACCACATACAACAGGCTGCACACTCTGCTTATATTCCTCTATCCAATCTTTATTTTGGCATAAAAAAATATGTGCATGGACATTTATTTCTGGATTCTTAGATATAAGATTAGGCTTATTTTTGCAAAACATTAAATGTTTTTTTTGGGTTTGGTTTAACTTCTTGTTTGCATTGAGTATAAACTTTTTTGTCAAAAATCGGCTATGCCGTGTTTTGAGATGATGTTTTGCTTGCTTTTCTTGTGTTGTGTAAAATGCATGAATACTCTTATTTAAATGAAAATAACATGCATGCAAGTTTTGCATTGCTATGTGCCTTTGCCTCTCTTTCTTATGTGATATAAGAGGCACAGAGTAAATATGCAGAACTTCTTCATTAATATTAAAATTTTTTGCTATCTCATAGATTCTATGCTGTATCTTTTGTAAAATAAGCTCAATTGTGGCTTGCGATTTATCGGTACGCCATACAATCTTTTGTCCATTTGTCAAGATTTGGTTGCTATCAAGTTGCTTTCCCCTAATAATATAGGGTAATGCCATTTCATGTTCCTTATCCATTATAATCCTTCCTTTGATATTGCCTTTGAGAAATCATAGTATTGCAATAAAGACAATAAAATAATTAAATATGTGATAATATTATTACCTATAAAGTTTGCTAGACATGCAACAATAGCCACAAAAACCATAAAAATACATTATAATTACACAATCTATAAAAAGCGAGTAATATATATGGTAAAGAAACGTTATACAGATTCTGAAATATTAGATCTTATGCAACATGCCCCATTAAAAGAATTAGGTAAAATGGCTTATGCAACCAAAAAAGCATTGCACCCAAATAATATCACTTCATTTATTGTGGATAGAAACATTAATTATACAAATATTTGTTGGGTTGATTGCAAGTTTTGTGCATTTAAGCGGAAATTAGGACAGGAGGGAGAATATATCTTAAGTTTTGAAGAAATAGATTCAAAGATTGAAGAACTCCTAGCAATTGGTGGCACGCAAATTCTCTTTCAAGGCGGTGTGCATCCAAAATTAAAAATTGATTATTATGAAAATCTAGTTGCACATATTGCACAAAAATATCCAAGCATTACTATACATGGATTTTCAGCAATCGAAGTCAATTATATAGCAAAAATCTCCAAGCTTTCTTTACATGAAGTCCTTGTGCGTTTGCAAAAAGCAGGACTCGCTTCCATTCCGGGAGCTGGAGCAGAGATTTTAAGCGATTCTGTGCGTGATATTATCGCACCCAAAAAATTAAGTGCCGATGAGTGGATTGCAGTGCATAGAGAAGCACATAAAATCAATATGAAAAGCACTGCCACCATGATGTTTGGTAGTCTTGAGCAAGATGATGATATTATAGAACATTGGCGTAGAGTAAGGGATTTACAAGATGAATTTGGTGGTTTTCGTGCTTTTATCTTATGGAGTTTCCAACCGCTGAATACGCCACTTAGCGTTGAATTTCCACATATACAAAAGGCAAGCTCTAATCGCTATTTGCGTTTGCTTGCATGCAGTAGGCTTTACCTTGACAATATTCCCAATATTCAAAGTAGTTGGGTAACACAAGGTAGCCATATAGGACAGCTAGCACTCTTATTTGGTGCAAATGACTTAGGAAGCACAATGATGGAAGAAAATGTTGTTTCATCAGCAGGTGCATGTTATTCTATGAGTCAAAATGAAATGATTAAACTTATACGAGATATTGGCGAAATCCCAGCAAAACGCAATACAGCCTACGAAATGCTTGAGATTTATCATTAAAAACAACCATATGACAACAATACTTATAACAATAAGCCTAGATTCCCATAGCACATGTAAAAAATACTAGCATAAAAAGTTTTATATTTGTATTATCAAAGCCCCATACTAAAGAATAATATGTATTGCATAAATTATCTACCTAAAATACTAAAGTTAAGCTATAATACATAAAGATTCTAAGTAAAGGGCTTGTTATGTCTTATATGAATATTAAAAAAATATTAGTAAGTTTTATATTATGTAGCATAGTAGCATTAGCAGATAATGCAAAACAAGCAAATACTAACAATACAA
>JARHZY010000072.1 GCA_029264655.1 Helicobacter sp.
TTTGTTAGCACAATGCAGATTACAAGGTTTTAAAGGAGTGGTATGCAAACATTAAAATTTCAAAGTAAAGCTAAGAATCTTGCAATGCTGCAAGGCAAATTAAAGAATGCATTAATTTTGCCCCTTACTATACTAACAAAAAACAAAGTAAAAAACAATCCGCAACAAGCATTAGAAGACATAAAAGCCTTTTGCGTTTCTAATGCAATACAAAAGCTTATTATTCGTAGCTCTTCTCTAAATGAGGATTCTATGCAGAATTCAAACGCAGGAGCATTTCTTAGTATAGCAAATATTGCCGTAAATGACAAAGATGCCATTATGCATGCATTACGACAGGTTGCAGATTCTATGCCAAACGATGATGATGAATTATTGGTGCAACCATGCATTGAGCATATTGTTTTATGTGGTGTTGGGTTTAGTGTTGATAAAGATAATTTTAGTCCATATTATTGTATAGAATGTGATGCTAGTGGTTCAAATAGCAGTATTACTGATGGCAGTAGCAAAGAAAAAATAAGTTATTTTCAATATCGAGATATGCCTACATACCCCACAAATAAAATAAATGATAGCAAAGATATGTCTCAAAAATGCAATGAAAAGAAGGTGTATAACAATACATTATCAACACAATCTGCAGATTCTATAAACCACAAAAGATTCCAAATTATTATAATGCTTATGCAGGAATTAGAATCCATAATGCAATATAATTTTATTGATATTGAATTTGCATTTGCAAAACCTTGCACTAAAGATGCAGTAAATACAATGTTGGACAATGGAGAAATACTTTATCTTTTACAGGTGCGTCCCTTAGTGCAATCACATATTAATCTTTTTAACGCAGTGCCACAAGATGCGTTAAGTAGATTGCAAAAAAGACTTGCTAGTTTTTTGAAAAAAACACCAAATATTTTGGGTGATAGGGCAATTTTTGGTGTTATGCCAGATTGGAATCCTGCAGAGATTATTGGGCTTCGTCCAAAACGTTTAGCCCTTAGTCTTTATAAGGAAATTGTAACAGATAATATTTGGGCATACCAAAGAGATAATTATGGCTATAAGGCACTACATTCCCATCCACTTATGCATTCTTTTTTAGGTATCCCCTATATTGATGTACGTGCTTCCTTTAATTCTTTCATCCCGAAAGAATTAGATTCTAGAATTGCTGAAAAGCTGGCAAACTACTATCTTAAAAGACTTGCTACTCATCCTGAATTTCACGATAAAGTAGAATTTGAGATTGTTTTTTCATGTTATGATTTTAACACGCCAAGCAGTCTCTCATTACTTTTAGAACATGGTTTTAATAGTAATGAAATAAAACGAATAGAATTTTCACTTTTAGAACTTACAAATTCTATTATTGACACAAAAAATGGTTATTATACAAAAGATTTAGAGAAAGTGGGTAGATTGCAAGATTCATTTATGGCTATTCAATCTTCAGATTATTCACTCATAGATAAAATATATTGGAGTTTGCAGGAATGTAAAAGGCTTGGCACACTTCCATTTGCTGGTATTGCTAGAGCAGGCTTTGTAGCTATTTTAATGTTAAATTCTTTAGTTACAATTGGTTTTTTAAGCAAGGAAGAAAAACAGACATTTTTACACACATTAAATACTATAAGCAAGCAGTTGGCAGAAGATAGTATGAATTTAAATGCAGAAAATAAGACAGCATTTTTACAAAAATTTGGACATTTGCGTGCAGGCAGTTATGATATTTTAAGTCCGCGTTACGATGAAGATTTTGAACGTTATTTTAACCTTGATAAAAAACATGAAGCACAACCACATAAACTTTTTTCTCTTAGTAAGGAACGATTAAAAGAGCTTGATAGAATCCTAAAAGAACATGGATTAAAAATAGATTCTAGAGAATTTTTTAGTTTTCTTAAAATTGCAATTGAAGGTAGAGAATATGCAAAATTTGAGTTTAGTAAGCTTTTGTCTTACACGCTTGTGCTGATTGGTGAATTAGGTGTGCATTATGGTATTGCAAAGGAAGATATGGCATATCTTGATATTCATGATATTTTATCACTTTATGCAAGCCTATATTCTAAAAGCCCAAAACAAAAACTTTTAGATTCTATTTGCAAACATAAGGAAGAATATGAGCTTACACTCGCCATCAAACTCCCACCCTTGATTACTATGCAGGAGCAAATTTTTGCATTCCAAACAGAGCAAGTTATGCCAAATTTTATTACACAAAAGGCAGTTACTGCAATGACTGCTTTACATACAGATTCTGATTTAGATGGTAAGATTGTTTTGATTTATGCTGCTGATCCGGGTTTTGATTATCTTTTTACAAAGAATATTGCAGGTTTTATTACCTGCTATGGTGGTGCAAATTCACATATGGCGATTAGAGCATCAGAGCAGTCTATGCCTGCAGTAATTGGTGTAGGCGAAGAGCAATACCATAAATATTGTAAAGCAGAAAGATTGCGAATTGATTGCCAAAGTGAGCAAATTATTTGTCTTTAATACTAAATAAGGTTTCTTATGCAAAAGCGATATATAGCGATTTCACAACGACTTTATAGCATGCAAAATTATCATGAAGTGCGTGAAGCATTAGCTATAGATTGGGGTATATTTTTCACACAATATTTGAGTGATTTTCTTATGCTACCTTTAAGCTATAAGCAAGATGTTACATCATATTTACCATATATTGCTGGCGTTATTCTTAGTGGTGGCAATGATTTAAGCATATGCAACAACACCCCATTAAATAAAGAAAGAGATATTTTTGAAATGAAGTTAATAACATTATGCTTGGAAAGGTCTATCCCATTGCTTGGAATTTGTCGTGGAGCACAAATAATTGGACATTATTTTGGAGCAACTATTAATGCTTGCATAAATCATGTAGGCACGCACAAGATAATGCAAAACTTAGATATAGTATCTCATTTAGATTCTATGCAATCTCTTTATCAACATAAAAAATCTGTATGCGATAAACAGCCAATAAAAACTTTTCAGGTAAATTCATTTCATAACTATGCTATCCAATCTTTAGGAAAAGATCTTATTGCTTTAGCTTCATATGGGAATTATGAGAATTTAGGAGATTTTAGTATTGAAGCATTTATGCATAATACTCATACAATTTTTGGCATTATGTGGCATATTGAACGGGAAAATGGTATGCAAAATAGTGATATTTTTTATCTTTGGAAACACACATTGTATAATGAAAAGTGATCATAAATTATAGAGCTTCAAAAGGAGAGAATAGATGAAAGCAATTATTTTGGCGGCGGGTTTTGGTTCTAGGCTTATGCCATTGACACAAGATATACCAAAATGCATGGTAATATACCAACATAAACGCATTATTGATTATATTATGGAGGCACTTATTGATGGTGGTATAAAAGAGATTTGTATAGTTGGTGGCTATAAATTTGAGGTTTTGCAAGAGTATATTAGTAGCCGTTACCAACATGTGCAATTTTATCAAAATAAAAATTATAACCACACAAATATGGTTACTACATTTTTTTGTGCTAAAGAATTTTTACTTGAGTGCATACAGCAAAAGCAAGATATAATTGTATCGTATGCAGATATAGTTTATTTTAGCCAAATTGTTGAGCAATTGAGAATATGCCAGCATGATTTGGGTATTGTTGTTGATAAGGCATGGCGTGCATTATGGACACAACGTTTTCAAAACCCATTAAGTGATGCTGAAACCTTAAAGCTTCAAGGCAATAAAATTATTGAATTGGGCAAGAAACCAAAAAGTTATGATGAAATAGAGGGACAATATATTGGACTTTTTAGAATCTCATATACTTTTTTAGCTGAAGTGATGCAATTTTATAGTAGCCTTGATAGATATGCGAGTTATGATTCGAAAGATTTTGATAATATGTATATGACAAGCTTTTTGCAGTTATTAATTGATACATACCATAATGCATATATGATAGAGATTTTTGGCAAATGGTGTGAGATTGATTTTAAAAGCGATTTAAATATAGATGTTATAAAGGAATAATATGGTGGCGGTAAATGGTGGTTTAATTTTTATTACTGGGCTTAGCGGAAGTGGTAAAAGCACATTGGCACAACTATTACTAAAAGCTTTAGATGCAAGGTATGGCATTAAGGCAATTTTTCTTGATGGAGATAGTCTGCGTGAGTGTGTGGGTAACACAGATTATACCAGAGAGGGCAGAGAAAGAATGTCGATGTATTATGTCCGCACAGCTAGCATGCTTGTAAATCAAGGTTTTATTGTAGTATTAGCTACAATTTCTATGTTTGAATCTGTAAGGCAATTTAATAGAAAACATTTTGCAAATTATCTTGAAATATATTTAGATGTGCAAAAAGAAATCTTACAAGCACGAGATAGTAAAGGTTTTTATAAAGAAAATGTATCTAATATGGCAGTAACACAAGATTTAGAGGTCCCAACGCAAAGTGATTTAGTATTTTATGATAACTTTGATAGTAATCAAGCATTAGAAATGATTTTATCTCAATTAAAGCAATTATGCTTCTTTGATGAAAAAACTTGTCATAGTAAATAAACGTATGGTTATTGAATTGCTATTTATGCAACATTCATGCAAATTATATTCATATGCTACACAACATTATAATTTAACTATTTGGGGTTGGACAAAATTTTTATATGGTAGAAATCTTATCATTTTCTTTATGTTGATAGATAGTTTTATGTTATAAAATTATTGTTATTGAGATATAGCTTGCATTTTGCTAGCATTTATTTGATTAAGATAGTAGCCTTTGTTTTGATGGTTAAAAAAACGGGATTATTTTTGTATTAAAATAGCATTAATAGCAAGATGATTTGAATACTTATTTTCTAATTTGTATATCTCAAGCAATTTAATATATCCAAAATATAAAGGCTATTAAAAGTTTAATTTGCATTGCATATAAAAGCTACTAACAGCCAGGACACAAAAAACAAAAATATTCTTTTTTGTTTGTTTTCATTATTTAGCCTTTTAACTTTTGCTGGTCTTTAAGATAGTTAAAAAGCAATTCACTATAACCAAAGCTACCGCTTAAATTTTCTGAAAGTTGTTCTTTAAACATGGCATTATAAATATCGCTACCGGGTTGTTTGGGGTAGAGAGGGTTATCTAAATTGAGTGCAGTATCAAGCAAAGTTTTAATAAATATTGCTTCAAACTTATCTGTTTGCTCACGTAAAGCCTTATCACTTTCAAGTGTTTTTCCATCAACTTTTGTTTTTAAGTCTTTTATTAGGCTTGTTTCCTTTGCCTGTGCAAATGAACTCATTGTATTACTTGTATCAAGTTTCATAACAACTCCTTTCATATTCACATACCACATATCCTTTTCTTTGGTATGCCTTATTCTTACTTTATTGATAAAAGCAAAAATAATTCCAAATTTACCCTAACTATTTTTAATAAGGTATTTAAACAACTATTATAGCAGAAAAGAAAAAACTAAAAGCGATAGGGCACAAAAAAGCTATGATTTATATTTATTGCATTATAATTCTATAAATTTTAAATAAGGATAAGAAGGTATGTTTCAAATAATGCGAATATTTACAAGTTTGTCAAAGGTTATTTTATTCTTATGTTTTTTAATACCATGTATTATACCATTATATTTAAATGCGCAGAATCAGGATAATGTAACTATGTTAAAAAATTATATTGCCACAGAATATAGACGCATGTATCCAGAGCTTACAATACAATCCATATCACTTATTACACGCAACTCTCTTGACCTTTATGCCATTACGATTATTGCAAAGAATCTGAATGCAATAAAAAGTGCCAATGGGCATTTGACTTTGAATTATAGGCAAAATGGCAAAATATTGCAAGATTCTATACGTTATAGTATAAGCGGGCATATACGTCTTTATGTTGCTACAGAAAGCATTAGAGCAGGAAGTAATATAGGTATCAATAGCTTTACAGATAAAGTGCAAGATTTCTCTTCATTGGCACTTATCCCAGCAAGTAAAACAGAGATATTGCATTCAAGTGCAAAAGTTTATATCCCAACGAATACAATTATATACCGCAATAAACTAGCTAAAAGAATACTTATTGCTAAAGATTCTAATGTGAAGATTATGTTCCGTGCTGATGGCATTGAAGCAACTGCAAGCGGAAAAGCATTAGAAAATGGAGTGCAAGGTGATATTATTAAAATTGAGAATCTTGAAAGCAAACGCATAATTAGTGGCGAAGTTATCAATGAAAATGTTGTTCGCATACACTAGACATCAAATGTTAATGGTTTTATGCTTTTATGTTAAAGGTGTATTTAATGTTTAGTTTTGGTTTATTTTAGAATCTTGTCTATTTTTTTAATCTATGGTGGATCTTATATTTATAGTTGAAAAGCTTGGTAAAATTTATATGCTAGAATTTAAAATTGAAATCCAAAAGAAAGTATGTTATAGGATTATTGTTTTTAAAAGGCTGTTGTATGTTATTTTGCAATGCGTGAGAGCAAAAAATCACCTAATGTTATAAAACATTAAAAGCATGCAAATAACAATAATTATAAAACATTAGCGGCATTAGTGAGCATGAGTTATTGCATTCAAATGCTATTTTTATTGAATCTTAAGTAATTTCATATTATAAATCTGATTGCAAATTATTTAAGGAATATTACATGAATACAGAAGACGAGCAAAAGCTAGAAGAATTTGTCGCACAAAGTTTTGATTTCGCAAGGCAAAATGATAAAGAATCACTAGAAATCATGTTAAATGCGGGATTAAATGTAAATATAGCAAATCATAAAGGTAACACATTGTTAATGCTTGCTGCATATAATAATAGTTTTGAAGTAGCAAAAATGCTTTTAGAGAGGGGTGCTGATGTAGATAAAAGAAATGATA
>JARHZY010000115.1 GCA_029264655.1 Helicobacter sp.
CACTTGCTAGAATCTCAATAGTATCTTTATCAAGAAAATCATTTTTAAGCATTTTAACACCAAGCAAAAAGAGTTTGCCCAACACATTACCTAATTCTAAATTTGCTTTTTCTGCAAATTCATATACACGTATTTCTTCTGGCAATACAAGTGAGGTTATCGTTTCGGTTTGCTCTTTGCCTTTATTGCTACGCATCTTTTTACCCCTACCCTTTGATGGTCTAGCAATTGAACCTTCTTTTATCCACGGGCTATAACGATTTACCTTGATTTTGTCATCAAGCTGATTTTTTTTAGTGCGTTCTTCTTCAAATACTTCTTTTGTTGCTGCATTATCATAAAGATCTATAAGCATAATTTCATCTTGCTCATCATCATAGCCACTACCGCCCATATCTCTCTCTACACTAATTACATGTGAGGTATGTTTTTGTTGTGGTTTATTTGCGGTTTTATCTTTTTTCTTTTTGACACGTTCCTTACGTTCAACATGCTTGAGACTATCAAGAATTTGTGTAGAATGACGCAAGTTTGCTTGTAAATCTTCTTTCTTTTGCGTTGTTTTTGGTGATTCATCATTTTTGCTAATAACACGGATAGCGCTAATGCGTGGTTTTTTTACTTGACTTGGATCAATACCTTGCGGTATTTCAGAATCTTTTTTTATTTCTTTAGCAATTGCTTGCTTTTGTGTAGAATCTGGGAGTATTGTTTGTGTTGGATTTGGTATTGGTGCTTGCATTGTAGCATTTGTATTATTATGAAGATTCTCTTCTGCTTGTGATTTAATTGGGGCTTGTGCTTCATTTACCACCTTTTTTGTAGCACTCTCTAGCTCTTTTTTCTTAGTTCCTCTCGCACTTTTAGGTTTTTGTTCTTCATCGCCACGTTTAATAATCTGAATAGACTTTTTTTGTTTTGGTTTATCTGGTTGCACTTCTTTTGGCATTGCTTCTTGTTGTATAGTAGGCTTTGTTTGCTGTTTGGCACTATTAGTTCTAGGCGTTTGTTGCACAGACTCTTGTTGTATAGTAGTTGCTTCCTGCTCTATTCCTTCTGGTTTAACACCTTTAGTTATGAATGTATAAAGCTTATCTGCTTCTCCTTCTTCAAGCGTATCTGTTATTTTACGCACCTTAAAACCTAACTCTTTTGCTTTACTAAGAATTTCTTTTGGGTTTTTTGCGGCTTCTTCTGCAATTTGTTTGATACTTATTGACATATTTGCACTATCTCCTCAATTTGTTCTTGTAGGCTATCTGCCTTTTTCACAATCCTTTTAATCATTTGGTATGCTTTGCGTTGCGGCAAACACACACGACACACATAAAAACTCCGCCCGCTACCATCATATAATTGTAATGCAGATTCTAAAGACTTAAATCGTATAAGATTTTTTTGTAAATCTCTTTGCCTGCATACAACACACATACGCACACTTTTTGTAGCATAGTATTGCACAATCATTCACATTAACCTTATCCTTTCTCAATTTTAACACCATCATTATCAAAATCAAGTGCTAAAATGCGGAATTTTGGAAATTTGGCTATAAGTTGCTTTGTCAATCGCTTTGCATCATCGCTATGGCATAGATTGAATATTGATGAGCCACTTCCAGAAAGCGTGCTCATGAGTGCCCCACTATTTAAGGCAAATTTCTGAATCTGAAATAAAATAGGAAAAGTCTCCATACGTGCCTGCTCATGCAATCTATCAAGAGAACTTTCACGCAATAAATCCCATCGCTGCATACTAAAAGCAAGACTTAAAACCGATGAACGCGATAAATTAAAAACACAATCCTGCACACTATAAGTTTTAGGAAGTACCCCGCGAGATTTCTTTGTTGACATAGGTTGTTGGGGGATTACCATAACACTTTTAACATTTTTTGGCATACTTTGCCGTAAATATACCACATTTGGCTTACCATTGCGATTAATTTTCAAAAAACTTGCATTAAAACCACCCATAGTTGCTGGCGTAATATTATCAGGGTGATTCTCATAATGCAAAGCAATATTTAATAAATCTCTCTTATTTGGAATCTGTCCTGCCATTTTAAATGCACTAAAAAGTGCTCCTATAATAATTGCACTAGAAGATCCCATTCCCCTTGCAACAGGAATATTATTATGAAAGACAAATTGGAATTGTGCTGTGCCTCCAAGCCTTTTATATGTTTGTGTGAAAATTCTTACAAAGGTATTATCTTGTGTAAAATGAGGGTTTGCTTGCCCCTCACCACTAATTGTAACGCTTTGCTCTTTTGCCTCATTAATACTAAAATAATTGCGAAATCCTAAAGATATGCCTAAGCAATCAAATCCGGGGCCTAGATTCGCACTGGTAGCGGGCACTGAAAAATTCAAATTTCACTTCTCCATATTTTAAAATAAATGCTCTTGCAAAAATATCGTGCTATTATAGCAAAGGATTCTTGATTATTACAAATAAAATAACGCAGAAGCCACAAATAAACCGATATTAAACACACAACAAAAAGCAAATACGACAATTAGGCGAACAATATTTATCCACCACGCATGGTAACCAAAGTTTTTTCTTGGCTTATATGGCTTTGTGCTTACTAATCCTAATAGATAAAATATAAGAAGTATTATTGTGCTAGCACATGATAAAATAACTTGTGAATGCAATGCATTACTTAATTGGGTTGAATCCATATCTGTGTGTGCATTAATGAGATATATAAAAGTTGCAAAACAGGCAAATACCCATGCACATAATATTTGTAGATTGAGAATCTTATAGGCTGAAAATACACTCATAAGCAAAAGCACACAACAAAATAAAGCTATTGTAATAATATAAGAAAATGGTGCAGTGTGCAATAAAAATGCAATCTGATCTATATTGATAAGTGTTGTAGTTGTATAGAAAAGATTTGATAAAAAATCCATAACTTCCCTCAATCTCTTTTTAATGTATTTTTATATATCTGCTTTATGCTTATAAACTTCTAAATAGTAATATCTAATTCGCTTTAACAAAATAGCTTTCACAGAAAACTTGAAAACATTCATTATAACAAAAAACTACTTTTTATTGTATAAAATATGCTACCCTTGTTTAAAAAAAAGTAAAATAAAATCATATTTATAAATATTGCGATAATAAGAACTTCCTGCTTTTAATGTATATATTCCGATAATACCAATGAAAAGATAGAATTTTTTATAGAATATTAAATTAAAAAACTTCTATAATGACTATTTAATCCTTGCATATATTTTCGAAATAGAGTAACATGCGTATTTTACAATCGTAACATTTACAATAGTTACATTAAGTTACATAATACCATTTAATTACAGAATAAATAAAATGCAAGCTAAAAAATATGTATTTTATTATAAAATATCAATATTATAACTCCCAAAACTTTTCATTAAGGAATATATAATGAGAGAACACGAAACCACAGATAACAATGTAGTGCAGACTGCAAACATAGATTCTAAAACACATGCCAACAATATGGATATTGCCCTAGATTATAGTTATAATCCAAAAGGTGATAATCTTACATTGCATACCAAACAAGCACTCTTTAATAAAGTGAAAAAGCGTTTAAATAAGCTTGCAATGCTTCCATCTTTGCGTGATGAAAAACATGGAAAAGCATTAAAAGAAGTTTTAAATGAAAAAGGAGTGCAAAGAAGGGATTTTATGAAATGGGCAGCAGCTATCACTGCTTCAATAGGATTACCCGCTACCTTTGCACCACTTACTGCTAAGGCTGCTGAATTAGCAGATAGAGTGCCAATTATATGGCTACATATGGCGGAATGCACAGGTTGTAGTGAAAGTTTATTGAGAGCAGAAGATCCCGGTATAGATTCTATAATTTTTGATTATGTAAGTATGGAATATCATGAAACTATTATGGCTGCTTCTGGGCATCAAGCTGAAAAAAGTCTAGAAGATG
>JARHZY010000166.1 GCA_029264655.1 Helicobacter sp.
TTTGCATATAGCTTTAAGCACATAGAACAGAATTATAGAGTTGGTGGGGGTGGCAATATAGGAGATGGGCATGATGTAGATGGAGATGGACAAATAGATGATAATTCAGCACCATTTAATCCAGCCCTATTAACTCAAGAGCCACAAGGCTATTTATTTAAAACTGAGTATAAATATAATCCACAAAATACATTGAATCTAATCTATAGAAAATATCTAAACTCACTTGCGGGGAGAGATATAAACTCTGATACATACCAACTTAATTATGAGTATAAACCACATTCTAATTTTATCAATATAAATGTATTATTTGCTTATACACATTCATTGCAAAAATATAATAAGGGAGCATTGATTTTTGGTAATAATGTAGCACAATATGGATTAACTTCCACTAATAATGCAATCAGCCTTGATATAAATAATCAAATGATGGCAAATTTTTTTAATATTGATTATAAAAATAAAACAGGCTTTAGCACATTAATTAATCAATATCAAAATACAATTAGTGCAAAAAAAGAAGGGTCAGATTCTCTCCCATTTCAACCAAAAGGATTACAAACATTATATACGCTATATCTTGATAATATGCTAAGTTATGGTATATATGAGTTATCATTGAATGCCAATGTAACAAGATGGGATTTAATAGGGCATAGGGGTCCATGTGATGACTATGCTACAAGTTGTTTCCCTAAGAGTGCAATTGATATGAATAAAGGTGGCTTTTATTTTAATGTATCAACGATATTCTCTGCTAGAGTGCATGATTTATTTGCACCTTTTGTAAGCTATACAAGGAGTAATAGAGCACCAAATGTGCAAGAAATGTTTTTTAGCAATAATCAAGGCAATAGTGTAAATCCATTTTTAAAGCCAGAAGTAGCAGATACATACCAAATAGGATTTAATGGATTATCACATGGACTTCTAACAAATGATGATACATTGGGCTATAAGCTTTTATACTACTATTCAGATGTAAAAGATTTTATGTATCTTCGTAGTTTCCTTTTAGAGACTGGTAGGCCAGATTCTCAAGCTACAATGTTTGTAAATTTTGATGAATTAGCATTATTTCATGGGATAGAGCTTGAGCTAAATTATAATATGAAATACTTTTTTACAAAAGTATCTTATTCTTGGCAGAAGACTAAGCAACCAATGTCAGAGGGCTATATGGCAGGCTCACAAAGTTTTGGTTATGGGCGATTAGCTATATTGCCAGAGGATTATGCAACAATTGATTTAGGGGTTAAATTCTTTGATGATAAATTAATCATAGGCTCTATTGTAAAATATACAGGTGAAGCAAAAAGAATGTATCCAGATGATAAAAGAGATGAAAATCCAAGCAATCCAGATGATCCATATCCACCACTACTTTTACAAAAGTTACCAAGGATTCCAACTATTTGGGATTTATATATTAGCTATAATCCATGGAAATACTTTAGTATAAGAGGAGAGATACAAAATGTGCTTGATGAAAATTATATGGATGCCTTAAATGCCTATAACTCTTTCAGTGGTCAGGCTGGAGTAGGTCCGGGTGATAAAGACATATATCTATTCAACAACTCCGCTAGAGGTCGCACATATGTAGTGAGTATGCAACTAAAATGGTGATATTTTATAAAAAGGGTTAATATGAGATTGTTAGTAATGTTTTTTTTAGGAAGTTTTTTGTTTCTTTATGCACAAAATGAAATAAATACACAAAGTCAAGCTTTGCAAGATTCAAACATAAAGGTAAATGTAGAAACACAGCAAGTAACACAAAATAAGGAGCATAAAAATATCCCTGACTTGTCATTTTTATCATTATATGAACATGCAGATATTGTTGTAAAATGTGTGATTATTATCTTATTTGCTTTTTCTGTTATAACATGGGGTGTTTTTATAGCAAAGCTTATTGATTATAATAAGGCATTTAAAAGGATAAAGCATGAACAAAACGCATTAAAAAGTATAGCACATTTTAAAGATATTGCTATAGATGGCAAAGGCTATACGCAAGATATTGCAAAAGAAGTAAGCGATGAGATACAATATATAGAGAATATGCAATCATTAAAAGAAAGAATAAAGCTTAGAGTTGAGAATAGAATCATATATTTTAGTGCCACCATTAAACATGGTGTAGCCATACTTGCTTCTATTGGTTCTAGTGCGCCTTTTATCGGGTTGTTTGGCACGGTATGGGGTATTATGAATAGTTTCATAGGCATTGCCACCAGCAACAACGCTTCATTAAGTGTAGTAGCACCCGGTATTGCTGAAGCCTTATTTGCAACTGCATTTGGGCTTATTGCTGCAATCCCAGCTGTGCTTTTTTATAATTACTTTGTGCGTTTGGGCGTTAAATTTACAAACCAAATCAACCAACTAGCAACAAGCATTTATATATTAAATGAAAGACAACTCACAAATAAAAAGGATTCTCAATGATACAAATACAAGAAGAACAAACACTTAGTGATATAAATGTAACTCCATTTATTGATATTATGCTTGTTTTATTAATTATATTTATGATTGTTGCACCACTTGTAACAAGTTCTGTATTTGTGGAGTTACCCAAAACCTCATCACAAACAAAGCAAGATGAGCAAAAACCACTTATTATTAGTATTAATAATGACGAAATGGCAGTAAATGAAGAAGCAACAACACTGCAAGATATGCCATCATTATTAGATGAAAAAACAAAAGGAGATAAAGATTGTATTTTATTTTTTGGTAGATAAATCTGTGCAATATGAAAGGCTTATGGAAGTTATCAATACCACAAAAAATAGCGGATATAATAAAATCGCCTTAGCACAAGAAATGACAGAGAAATGAGACTATTATGAATAGGCAAATGGGATTAGGTATATTTATATCAAGCCTATTGCATGTGGCTTTTATAGCATGGCTTATAGTTGATATACGCCAAAAAGCAGATGATAATAGCGGCATGGAAGCAGAAATGGCGGATTTATCACAATCTGTTATGCTTACGCTTGATATGCCCTTAGGAAAATTAAAAGAAGTATCTACAGATAAGCAAAAAAGCCAACCAAGCATAAATAGCAAAAAAACAAATACCAAAATGGCAAAAAAGCAAGTAGAAATAAAAACAAAGGAAAATAATATACAATCAGATATAGAGATTCCAAGAGTAGAAGAATATAAAGAAGAAAATGATACAAACAAAAGTGAAGAAGCAAAGGAAAACACGCAAGATAGTAAAAATGCTAAAATGCTCAATGACGAAGATTCTAAACAAAAAGATAAAACAGCAAGTGCCCCCATAGAAGGTAGCACAGATAAAGCAACAACACAAGTTAGCGGTGCATCAGCTAAGCAAATATCAAGCTATCAAGGTTTAATAAAAGCACATTTAAATAAATTTAAACAATACCCAAACCAAGCATTAGCAAATAAAGATGAGGGTGTAGTAGTCGTAAGAATAAGACTTAATGAACATGGAGAAGTCATTGAAAAATCAATACGCAAACCATGCAATTCAAATATACTCAATAATGAAGTAATAAATCTAATAGCTAGGGCTAATCCACTACCAGCCCCACCAAAAGAAATGCTTAAAAACAATCAAATTGTATTTAATCTACCGATAAAATACAATATAAAAGAATACTATAAACATAGGTAA
>JARHZY010000106.1 GCA_029264655.1 Helicobacter sp.
TTTATCGTGCAAAACAATGGGGCGTGAGGCTTGAAAATCTTGTTGTTAATGCTTTGGTGCAACAACCAAAAGAAAAACAATTTGGGACATTTCTTTATTTTGAACCATTAACTCTTTGTCCCTTTGAGGTTTCTTGCGTTGATTTATCATTATTAAACGATAGCGAAAAACAATGGCTCAATAACTATCACGCTAAGGTACAACACGAGCTTGAACCAAAACTTAAAGGAAGAGCAAAAGAATGGCTCTTGCAAAGAACAAAACCAGTTGGCTAGCACATTTATCAAAAATTCGCAAGAAATCTCTTGCCTAAAAGGCAAGAGATGAATTATATTTGCCCCTATTACTAATCGCTACAATCTCTTGTTAGGGATTAGCCTATGGGCTATAAACCCCTTTCTTAGAGCTACAAAGCTAAAGCATAAAAAGTTTTTATGCTACTAGCATTTAGCTTTGAGTGGAAAATTCCCATTTCTTTAAACAAAAATGATATATCTTTGTATTACATGCTTCAAATATAAATAAATAATGTTTCATTATTGAAAGGGAATGTGAAAATATTTTACTTGCTAGAGTAATTTAGGTATATAACGCACTCACTAAAAAAATAAACACTCTTTTAAGCTATTATGGCTTTATAAGTTTCATAATAACTTTTTAGTTACAATATTTATATCTTATGAAACATTACTTAATATTCTTTTATCTCTTAAGATAATATAGAGATTCTATTTATAGTATTTTGTTGCTATGTTGAGATTTTATAAATCTAGTATGAAAATATTGATTATAAAATATATGCAATATAATAAGCATTTTTTAGCAATAAGCTAAGAGAAAGCAGAAACAAAAATTAACAATAGAATCTAAAAGTCTTTATAAAAATACTCTATATTGTATTAGTTTTTATATATTTTATAAATCCCATGTGTTTATCTTATTGTATTGCTCTAAAAGAGTTTTTAATCTTTCCTTGCAAATATATTGCAATGCTATTGATTTTTACAAACAAGTAATTTTTCTACAATATAACTATATGAAAATAGCAATTTTATAAACTATTATATCGCATATACACCTACATGGTAATATAAAAAATAATCAAATATTATTAACAAACCAATAAACTATTTTTGTTTTTATTTTGCCAAATAAATAAAATATTTATAGGAATTTATAACAAATAGTAATACCTAATGCATATTCATTATAATATATTATTATAAGCTACTGCATATTACTTATAATATGCTTGTAAATTTATTGCATTGCAATATTTTTTATTTTTTAGCCTCAATACTTGGTTGTGGTTTTTGCACATCACCTAAAAGTTTTATATCTTTATTGGTGTTTTTAGATTGCCCAAGGAACATACCTTTGCGTTCTATCACAAGCTCATCTGATGTAATTGTGCCCTCAAGCCTACCATTTGCTAGAATCTCAATTGCTTTTGCCTCAACATTACCAATGATTTTACCACTAATAATAACTTTTTGAGCAAAAATATCACCTTTAATTACTCCTGTTTTACCAACCATAACCGTATTTTTTGAGCGGATAGTGCCTTCAAATTCACCATCAGTATGAAAATGACAATCTGTATTTATTTCACCTTGAAATTTGGTATTAACTGCAATTATTGTTGCAGCTCCTCCTGTTTCCTTCCCATTAGATTGTTTATTATCTGGAGCAAAGAATGCCATGATATTCTCCTTTCTTGTTCAAAAATAAGATCAAAATTTTGCATATCCCAATGCACAAAATTCATAGGATCAATTGGTTGTCCCAAAAATCGTATTTCATAGTGCAGGTGGGGACCCGTACTAGCTCCTGAAGAGCCAGTAAGTGCCACCAATTGCCCTTTTTTGACAAATTGTCCGCGTTGCACTTTAATATCGTTTAAATGTGCATAATATGTGCGGAATCCAAATGAATGTGATATTTTTACAAGTTTGCCATAACCGCCATTACCACTACTACTTGCCCAATCTACAACGCCATCGGCAGTAGCATATACAGGAGTATTCATTGGAGCTACCATATCGGCACCTGTATGGATATGATAAATATGTAAAATAGGGTGGTAGCGTTTGCCATATGGGGCTGATAGACGATAATTAATATCCATAGGGCTACCATTGGGAATGAATTTCATAATAAAAGATTTTTGTAATGCAGTAATTGAAGCAGTATCCATTCTATCTAAAAGATTTACATCTTCATTATCTAGTAAAGTTACTGCTTGAGAAGTATTTTTATTTATGCCTACAACATTTTCTATATTTTCAAACCTATCACCAACAAGTGCAATTTCCTCATCTTTTTCTTGAATTGCTGCATTCAATTTTTCATTATGTTGCTGCATGTTTGTAAATTCATCTACAAGATGTGCATGCTTTATTTGCATATTGCTTATCTCATTGCGTATTACAACAATGCTTATATATGCAAATAATCCCAATGTAAGCAAGAATATAAAAATATAAGTGCCAACTTGGCGAAATATCATATCTACATTAATAAATTTTGAACCATGCAAATCAGTAATCATGATAACAAGGCGTTTGTTTGCATTCATCGTGTGCTACTTTGTAATGTAATATTATGGTTTTGGAGTTGCGAAGTATTAAAAAATTGGCTAGTTTGTTGTATTGGAGAATCTTTTGTATCAATAAGATTTTCAATAGCAGTAAAGGCGAAATGTGTGGACATATCATTGAGTTTTACAATATCATTTAATGCCCATATAAGGCTATTAATATCAACATTTGCATTTTTCTCCGCATCAAAAATCGATTGGAAATTTTGTGTATCCCAATCAATGAAAGAAAGTGTATCAAGCCCTTGACTTAAAAAACGCACTTCATAATAAAGGCTTGTATGGTCTTTGCCCGGACTTGGTGTTGTATAGCCTATAATATCGCCCTTGCTTACAAAATCACCTTTTTGAACGCTAATTTTCTCAAGATTTGTATAAGCACTACTAAAGCCTAATACATGGGAAAGACGGACAATATTGCCATATCCATATTTTTGGTTACCATCACGTGTAGATTCTACTAAGCCATCTGCGGTTGCAAATACAGGTTCACTTTTACTTGTGTAATAATCATAACCTGTATTACCATTATTCTGTATAGCAGCATACTGCATATCAATTAGTCCATAATCTCTTGTATTCTTTTTTGTTTTTTGCTTCATTTCAAATATGGTAAGTGGATTACCATTAGGAATAATTTGCAAGATGGTTGCCTTTTGTGTTTCTGGGAGCTTTTGTAAATCTATATCATTTTTATTTTTCTCATTATTGAAAGAACTAAGATTAATCATTTTTTCTAAATCTGCAACTCTATCTTGCATAGTCTTTAGCTCTTCTGTTTTGCTTTGAATATCATCTTGTAAAAAAGCATTTTGCTGATACATTTCTTGAAATGCTCTATATGATTCTTGCTTTGCAGTATTAATATCATCAAGTTGCTCAATAAAAGATGACATTGCAAAATAACCCATTACAATAGCAATGCATAAAATAATACTTCCATAAGCAATAACTTTTTGCATAACCTTTGCCATTGTGAATTGTTTAGAACCATTCTCATCAACAATTGTAATGGTTAAAGTCTGTTTTATCTTATTTGTATTATCCATTTATCTTTTTATCCTTATTGCCTATGTGTATCGCTATTTTTCACATTCATTATGAAACCATAGCAAAAAATGCTCCACAAGCGAAAAACTACCAAAAACCATATAGTTTGTATTTTCCTTTAAAATATTGGCTGATTCTATCAAATTTTTTGGCAATACGTCAAGTTTTATTGTATTGGGGCAAAAAAACTTATAGGGTATAGCGAGTGTTTGTAGCATATTTTCCATTTCAATTATATCTACTATACGCGGATTATCTACCATAAAAATTATAATTTCTTCAATATCATGTGCAAAGGCTTTTAAAATCTCTCTAATTTCTTTTTCTTTATAGCTATTATAAATGAGTTTAAAAGGTTGGTTTTTAAAGTAATGTTTTGCTGCAGCAAGTGCAGCATGTGCTGCCATAATATTATGCCCAACATCAAGCACAATATTATGACGAAAAATTTCAAAACGACCACGCAATGCAAGTCTATTTTGTAATAGTGGTATCCCAATATGTTGTAATGCAAGATAAGCCAAACTTAAATTTTCTTGTAAAAAATAAGGAATATTATAAGTTGTTGCATATCTTATTATTGCTGATTGTTGTATATCATCTAATTGCAAATAAGTGATATGTTGTATAGGTATGCGTTTCAGATTATCTCCTAAATGCTGTGTGTCATTAGGCATAATATCTGCAATATCTTGCAATAGTGATAGGGTTGCTTGCTCTTGAAAATGTGTAAAAATTACTCCTTGTGCTGCACGCAATTTTGTGCGTGCAATGGCTTCTAGAGTATCACCAAGCATTTCTTTATGATCAAAGCCTATACGTGTAAAAATCGTCATATCATAATGTAAAACTGAAGTGCTATCAAATTCACCACCAACACCAGCTTCCATTACAAGAAAGTCAGATTCTTGTGCAAGCACAAGTGCCAAAAAGGTTGCATATTCAAAATAGCTTGCTTCTTGAATAAAGGAAAAATCCTGCAAAAAAACATGTGCTTTTATGAGTGATTCAAGGCTTACAATACCATCATGTGTATAGAATCTTTCACGAAAATCAAAGATATGTGGTGATGTAAAATGCAGGACTTTATATCCAGATTCTGCAATACTCTGTGCTATAAAACGACCTGTGCTACCCTTGCCATTTGTGCCAATAATATGGATATTATAGCTTTGCAATTTTAAATGTGGTTGCAATAATGCAAAAAGTTTGCGAACCCTATGTGGATTAAATGCCGCATACTCCTGTGCTTTAGAATCCATGTATTGATATATCATATTTTACCTTTTTTGATTCTCATAATGATAACAAAATATTATTGAATTTATAATAATATGTTAATGATTAAATAATATTTTTTTAAGAATATATAAGTTTGAAATAGCAGGTATCATATCGTTTTGTTATAGAATGTGGCTTATATTTGTTAAATAAACCCATCCATTTTGTTATAATAATTGATTAGAGAATGACTATTGTTGCCTTCAACATACTCTATTATAAACTTTTTTGGTAATTTTCTTAGCATTTCAAGTGTAATAAAATGTTGCTAAAAATATTATAATTCTTTTATATAGTGATAAGATTGTTATGAACACATGTTACAATAATGAAAAATATTAAGGATATAGTAAAATGACATTTTTAGAAGTCGTTGGTAAAGAATTGCGTGCAGTATTTAGCAATATTACAATTGTTTTTGTGGTATTTGTAGGTTCATTACTTTATGCGTTTTTATATCCTACGCCATATTATGCTGATGTAGTGCGTAAGCAAAAGATTGTTATTTTAGATTTAGATAATACCAAACTTTCAAAAGATTTCATTTTCCTTGTTAATGCAAGCGAGAAATTACAAGTTGTACGTGTTGTGCATTCACTCAAAATTGCTAAAGATATGCTTGAAAAAAGTGAAGTCTATGGACAATTAAGCATTCCAAAAGGCTTTGAAGCCCGCATGTATAAAGGCGTGCCAACAACATTATCTTATCGTGCCAATGCATCATATTTTTTAATATATGGCACTATTATTGAAGGACTTAATGAGGTGGGTAATTATTGGAGCAATCAGATAAAATTACAAGCAAAAGCTATTAAAGGAGAAATGAATATAGGTGATGATACAACACTTGTGCGTTTTGATTCTGTCCCGCTTTTTAATCCTTCTGTTGGCTATATTAATTATGCACTTGCTGCTATACTTGTTTTTATTTTACACCAAACACTGATTGTAGGCATTATGATTCAAGGTGCAAGCCAAAATAAAGCTCACGACAACCATGAAATACATTATTTTAATACTGCACCATTAAGTTATGTTTTATGGGCTAGAATATTTGTATTTGGTGCTATTTATGTTGTGCTATTTTTAATATATTTTGGTGTATTTTTTAAAATTTATGGAATCCATACAACTGCAAATCCTTTTGATTTTTGGTTTTTCGCTCTTATGTTTATTGCGAGTTGTGCTGCATTTGGCATGTTTCTTGGCACTTTTATGCATAACACCGCACTACCAACACAAATTATTCTTATATCTTCCTTGCCACTTGTTTTTATGATGGGCTTTATTTATCCTATTATGTTGCTCCCACAAGCTTTACAATGGTTTGTGCAAATTATCCCAGCATATCATGGCATTAATGGCTTTATACGTCTAAATCAAATGGGTGATAGTCTGCATAATATTATGCCAAACTTTTATGCTCTTGTTATAATTTTTTGCGTATGTTTTGGATTAAGCTATATCCGTCTTAAGAAAAAAATGCGACAATAAAATAAAATATAGCATTTTCTCTAGAATCTACTATTTTAATTTATTAAGATTCCATAAAAGAAGTAATGCTGTTTGAGCAAACTTCTTTGGAATCCAAAACTAAAAACAATCTATAATATTTGTTATATTAAGGATAATCAAGCTATATTGTATAGCAAAATATAAAATTATAAAAGCTATACATTGAAGAGAAATCATTAAATGGCAGTTCTATAATGGACTTATCATAAGCAATATTGCTTATGATAAGCTTGTCTGCTTAGAAGCTATAATCAAGTGTAAAGAATGCGTGGCTTCTATCATCTGTGCGTGAAGCAGTTAATGGGGTGTTACCATTGATAATATAGCCTGCATGTGTAGTATCTCTATACCATTCAAGTTTTAGCCCAATTGCTAATCCATTGTTAAAAGCATGGTTGATAGCTAATGCTATGCTTTCTTCATCACTTCTAGGGCTTCGTGTGATTCTACCGAGTAAATCCCATGATAATGTGCCATATTTAAGGGCATAAGAGCCACCACCAGAAATATAACCACTCCTTGCATTTCTGTTAATAATATCACTGATACTTGCACCAATATCATATACGCTTGCTGTCCAGAAATCTAAGCCCATTGGATTCCCATAAGTCCCAAAATGCGAGTTACCGCTACCAAAGTTTTCATAGTAACCTACACGAACATTATAGTTATATATATTACCCTGTGCAATAAGGTTTAGGTTACCACTCCATTCATCTACAACTTCATTATATCTCCCTTTTGTTTTATTTGTAGTTGTAAATCCTTTATGCACATGCAATGCAAAGCCCTGTGCGATCACCTTAAAGCCAAGCCCATTGCCAAATTGGTATTCATAAGTAGTTTTCAAACCGGGTGCTTCATATAATCCGGGATAGAAATAAAAGAATGGACGCACAAAAAGCTCATCTCCATATACAAAACCATCTTCAGTATTATCGATACCACCATAGGTAACATCAGCACCAAATGAATGGATACCATAACTAATATCAGCTTTACCATCATTGTTTGTATCTGTCGTTTTTACTGCATAGTAATCTAAGAACCATTGTGAATATGCGAATGCACGTCCAAAAGAGCTAAACCACCAAAGTTTTATTTCATTTCCAGAGCGGTTTTCAATATCACCATATTGGGTATACCAATCAAAATTAAAACCTTGTGTATAACCGCTAAAGTAATCCATTCCTGATTCATAACGACCAACTTTTAAATCATAGCCTGCTTCATAATTGCTAAATTTTTCATTAGTAGCATCAAATTTTAAATCAACATAAGCATTATGCAGCATAATTTGGCGGTTATCATTATAAGTGCCACTAGGTGTGCCAAGATACCCACTCCAAGCACCAATGTAATTATAATTGTAGCCACTACCATTACTTAAGCCACCTTTAGTCAGACCATCATATTTTGTAGTATCCCAAGCAAGCCCAGCTGCAGCCGCACCAATACCAATTTTAAATTTCTTAATCTTATCATTCGCTAATACATTCTTGATGTCAAAAATACCATTAAGCTCACCAAATACACTTGTAAAGCTCTCTGTTGGATAAAAACCTGTGGCTGTATTCACTTTACCACCATTAAACCCTGCTTTTGTAAAAGTCCCTACATTTCCAGTGAGTGTGAATAGTCTATCTTTACCATCTGAACAACGATCATAGCCAAAGAGATTCCCAGCAGTGCCGCTACCGCAATTAGCTGCTAGCACAAAAGAACCACCCATAAGCAAAGCAATGCTCGTGTATTTTGTAAATTTTTTTAAGTTGCCTGTCATTTGTAAAATCTCCTTCAAATACTTTTTAAAGTTGTTTTATTATTATTGCATAAAATCACCTAAAATTTCAAAAAAATGTTTTTTGCTTGCTCTTTCCGCTTAAAAATGCAATCTATTTGGGTAGTATTTAATCTTTAAAATACTATTTTATTCTTATAATTGTGTATAAAATATACTCATTTTTATTTCTATGTAACATAATGCTATGTGCTTTCCATATACTTTAGTATCCCCATATATTCTTAATCTATATGCTATAAAATTAATATGAAATTTTGTTTAAAATATATGAAAAATTATGATAAGCTTGGGAGTGCTCTTTTTATGTGAAAAATAGTAACACTTATAAAATATCACTCTAAATATTATTAGAATATTATCCTATTATATATTTTCATGTCTAACTTATTGAATATTCTTATCATACTTCTTTATCTAAGATTCTTAATATTTATTGTTTGCTATTTTGTTAGAATCGCTTTATAGTATTACTGAAAATACTAGCAATTTTATATATCTCTAAAAACTATATTGCAATTACTAATAAGATAGGTATAGATTTTAGCAAGCATTGCTTGCACAATGCAGTATGCAATAGTTTTCAAGTGGGCTGATTAGCAATAGCTTACTTTGTTTAGAATCTTATAAATGCTATCTTTAATGTATATATCATTTTGTAGCTTTTGGTTTGTTTTGTAGTGTATTAATGATATAAATATAAAATGAGTAGTAAAATATAAAATAGATTCTCAATGATGGGATAAAACAAAGTGTTAAAGTCTTCTTTAGGGGTATTGGAATCTTTAATGTATTTTGTCGCTCTTTAACAATATGGTTATAGGGCTAGACATAAAGGCAAATACATAACTTTTAGGTAAGTAGCTTTTATGAAAGAGAAAAATTCAAATGTATATTATGGGGATTACAACATATAGCAAAAACTACACAAAAAGCAGAATGTTGAAAAAAGCTATAGCTATTTTATAATCTTTTAGTATCATAATAATATGCAACATAACAATATTATTATGATGGCACTACGATATTATGCCCCTCATGTTGTAGAATCTGGCATGCCAAACCTTCATAAACTCGTTGTAATTTCTCTGTTACCAACAAATCATTTGGCTTTCCATAATCCATAATAACACCATCTTTCATAAATGCAATTTTATCGCAAAATAAACTTGCAAGCACTAAGTCATGAATAACGATAACACCGCAAATAGAAAATTGACTAATAAATTGCTTAAGTAGTTTTAACATAGCCACTGCAAAATGTAAATCCATTGCACTTGTAGGTTCATCAAGTAACAAAATCTTTGGATTTTTTACAAGTGCCCGTGCAAGTAAAACGCGTCCAAACTCTCCCCCACTTAATGTAGTTGCAATGCGGTCTTTATATTCCCATATTGAAAGCATTTTTGAAACTTCTTCGCATGCTTGAAAATCTTCTTCTTGATAACCAAACCATGCATTTTTAAGCATTGCATACCGCCCTGCTAATATAAAATCATGCACTTTTAATGGCATGGTAAGCAGACTTTTTTGTGGGATATAACTCATGATTTTTGCAAGTTCTTTAGGGTGCATGGTATGTAAAGGCTTAGAATCTATAGCAATTTCACCATTTTGTGGGCGTAAAAAGCCAAGCATATTTTTTAAAAGTGTGGATTTACCACAACCATTTGCCCCTAAAATACCAAGCAATTCGCTATTTGTCGCATGGAGTGTAATATCCTTTAAAATATGACGCGTTTCGTATGAGAAATGTAAATTATGTATATGTATCATTTATTTTCGCTTTAATGCAAGATAAAGAAAAAATGGTGCACCAAAAAATGAGGTAATAACACCAACAGGGATTGCTGTGCCATCAAAAAGAATGCTGCGTCCAAATGTATCGCATGCAAGTAGAAATAATCCGCCAAGCAAAAAACTAAGCGGTAAAACAACTGCATGGTTACTATTACCTAAAAGCAAGCGTAAAATATGCGGGATAATTAAACCAACAAAACCAATAAGCCCACTCATGCCAACACAGAATCCAACCGCAAAACTCGCTGCAATTAAAAGCTCAATTTTTAATCGCCCAACATGTATGCCAAGACTGCGTGCCTCTTCATCACCATGTAGAAGGATATTAAGCTCAAGCCTTTTGCTATAAAAATACCAACCACAAAGTAAAGTGGGCACACATAAGATACCTACACGATACCAGCTAGCACTGCTAAAATCTCCCATAAGCCATGCGGTAATTTTAAAGCTTTGCTCTCCAATGAGATAAATTGCAAAAGTCGTAAAAGCACCAACAAAAGCACTGATTGCTACTCCAAGCATGAGTAATGTCGCCATATCTCTTTGGCGTCCAATAGCAAAGATAACAAGGCTTACACTCACACTTGCCAAAAACCCAAAGATTCCATAATATATATCATTTAATCCTAATAGATAAGCAATGACAGCTCCTAATGTCGCACTTGCTGCTACACCAATAATATAGGGGTCAGCAAGTGGATTTGCAAACACACTTTGCACTACAACGCCAGAGCTTGCAAGGAGCATGCCAACTAAAATAGGCACACAAACACGAGGCACACGCAAACCAAAGAATATATCCATATTTAACTCATGCCAACTCACACCACCAAATGATAAAGCAATAGGCAAAGTAACACCATAAAGCACAAGAATAACACAAATGAGATAAAAAGCCCTTGCATGCAATAGCTTATTTAAGGTTGCTAATATATGATGCTTTTGTGTATTATCAGGTTGTTTTGTAGGGGATATATCCTGCATTTTTTCTATATTGTCCTGCATTTATACTCTTTAAGATAAAATTTTTAAAAAGAGTATTATATAATAAGAAAATAAACTAATCTAAGACTTATTATTATTTTTTTATATTTTATACAAAATAATTCTATAAAAGCTCTTTTTATGTAACGAAATAAACTTACAAAGTAACAAAAAAGGTTTTATAGTATATTTCTTTATGCAATTTGTGTAAATATTCCCATTAACATAAATAATGCTTTATATAAAATATTCAATTGTTTTGTTTGCCTAAAACATAACAAAGTAACTCTTAATTATGATATATAACTAGAGATTCTACACTATCTGCATAATCATAAAATGATAAATTTGACATAATAATAAAATATTTTAAAAAATAAAGATATTTAGTTTAGGTGTGTGATAAGTCATATAAGATATATATTTGGCATTAAACTTTAATATTTTCATTTTAACTTCATTCTTAGTTTTACCATAAAAGCCACACTATATTTCATACATAGTAATAAAAGCTATTTATATAAAACTTTTATTGTTTTTGTAGTGGTATTTACAATAAAAATGATAAGCCAATGCTAAAAGCCCCAAAGCTTTAGCATAATGTATATTTTTGCAATCAATTATTGCTTAAGAATGGAGTTTTATTTATCATCTACGACTTCTGCATCAATCACATCATCATCTTTTTTTCTTTGCATTTTGTTGTGTGTCTTGTGGATTTGCTCCTGCATTTGCACCTTGTGCTGCTGCTAATTTTGCAAACACTTCATTTAAAGATTTGATTTTAGATTCTATCTCTTCTTTATTTGCAAATTTATTTTTCACCTTTAGTTTCTCTCTTTGTATTATTACTCCCTATTTGTTGTAATTATAGTAAAAAGCATAATTTCATAAAAACATTGTAATTCATCATTATGTAGATTTTAGTGCATTAAAAATGTAGCTAGGTAGCTTAAAAGTCTTTCTTTAAATATTTAAAGATTATAACTTTTTAAGCATAAGTAAAAACAATTGCTTTATAATATTTTATCATTAAGTATCTCTTTACACATCTTGAAAATATCTTTTAACTTACAATAATATAAAAGTCAATACCTAAAACTGATAAGTTTCATCACCTTTATTGCTTTTGATTTGTATCTCTAAAATCCTGCAACCACCTTCAGCAGATAACTCCACATATTTTCCATAGTCTAGCGTGATTGTCGGTTTGCTTGTTGATTGACCTGACATTTCCGCCCTCATCACCGCTATACCTTTAAAGCTATTTTTACAATTTCCCTTATTGACAATCACATCTGATATTACGAGATTATTATCAAGTGCGGTAATGGTAAAATACCCTTGAGATTGTCTAGTGAGTGGATTAGTCCTATACTCTGTTTCTATTTGAAAATTTGCAGCAAATGCCAAGCCACATAAAAGTGGCAAACATAACAACTTTTTCATATCATATCCTTTCAAAATAAAATTTCATCATTCTACAAAAAAAACATAAAGTCAAGGATCAATGCTATATTTTAAGAAAAATATAAAATATTAATATCGTTTTATATATGTAATAAGCTAGTTTTAATTTTATTATGAGTAGTTATTTAAACTTTA
>JARHZY010000067.1 GCA_029264655.1 Helicobacter sp.
CTATCTAATGCCTTACTCCAATTCTCTACAATCAAAGCAAAGGAATTAAATCCCGCATCTAAGAGCCAATCTAACTCTTCTATCCAACAACCCCAAGGATTTCCCGGTTCATCTAACCAAAACATACTCTCATCAGTGGGGGTTTGAAAGGCGGCTTTAGCTGCCTTTTCAAACTCATCATAAGTATGAAGCTTTGAGCCATCTAATTTAACGATAAATAAGTCTTTATCATCTTTTAGTATTACTTCGTCCATACTTTTTAAGGTATAGACTTTGTTGTCTTTTTTATCTTTCATTGTGTAGAGCATTCTTTCTCCTTATTCTATAATTTTAACAAATACAATGTATATCAATTATAAATATATAAATGCGTAAATACAAAAGTTTTCAGTATATCATAAACTTTTATTTTCATGTTGATTTTACACAATCTCTCATTACCTAATATTCTAAATATTATACATTACTTTGGTTTTTGTAATTATATAGTATCCTTATTTTGTATGGTTACTAAAATTGTTAGAATAATTTTTATCTAGTATTTTCTATTTTCCTTATCAACCTATTTTATCATTATAATTCATAAATTAAGGAACATTACATTAATTATATTGACTTATTATTGCATTGCTTCATAGTTTTGCTACTACACTGATATAAAATCTTATTGAAAAAGCATATCCAACACACTTTGTTGATAGTATCCCACTTACATTTTCTAACTTTTTTATTTTTATACAACATCTGCCAATAAAGACTATTTAAACCAACATTATAAAATACATTAAAATCTTATTGTATTTTTTATTATTGTGTGGTAACTTATATTTGTATATATAACATATGAAAGCTAGATTCTCAATAAAAATATTATTATTGTATATCCCCAATAAATATTCATAATATAAATTTTACATTTTAAAGAGTTTTCTACCAATACATTTTAATATAAAACAACAATAAAATTTATTAAAGTTGAGTATCATAACCTATTGTTTAATATATATGCATGCTATATTTTATTTTGTGTTAGTATATATTCATAGCTTAATCTTTATTTTATTGTCTTATTAATAACTATTATTGCATAAAATCATTATTAAAATGAAATTTATGCTTAGTGTATGGGCTACTACTTTTAATTTGTTGTTGCAACTAAACTTAGAATCTAATTTTATTGCTACCTATGCTATCTTTATATTAAAAGCAGTAAAGCGACACATATTCGTTTTAACACTTTTGCTCTATTTTTAAAATATGATCTAATACCTCTAGGTATAAATTAAATTACAAAAAACCTAGTATCTTTTGGGTAACCACTTTATTATCTACACCTACAATCTACTTATCAAAACAATATTAATTTATGCAATCTAAATTTTTACCAAACCTAAATTGGCTTTTAAGTTGGTATTTGTTATTTTACTCACATAGTGTGCTTAAAAATGCAACACAAGAACGCACGCCAATACCACTCGCACCATAAGGATTTACACCCCATTCTTTTTCTACATAAGCAGGTCCTGCAATATCGATATGCAACCATTTGTCTTTATATTCTTCTCTAATAAATTCTGCTAAAAATAATCCCGCAGTAATTGCACCACCATAACGCGAGCTAGATGCATTATTGACATCTGCTATTTTTGATTCTATAAGCTTTTTAAGATGTGTATTGAAAGGTAATGTATGGGCTAGTTCACCTGATTGTAGTGCAGATTCTACAAATTGATTTTTTAAACTTTCATTGAAGCCCATAACACCACTTGTATATTCACCAAGTGCAACAACGCATGCACCTGTAAGCGTTGCAAAATCAATAATAATATCAGCATCTAAATCTTGTGCATAGCTTAGACAATCTGCAAGCACCAATCGTCCTTCAGCATCGGTATTTTTTACTTCAATGCTTTTCTTTTCTCTTGAAATCAATACATCATCTGGTCGGTATGCATTCTTGCCAATTGCATTATCTGTAATACCCATGATCGCATGTAATTCAATCTCAAGCCCTAGTTGCACACTTGCCAAAAAAGCTCCAAGCACAGCACAAGCCCCACCTTTATCAGCTTTCATTGTTGTCATATAATCAGCTGGTTTTAAACTTAAACCACCTGTATCATAGACAAGCCCTTTTCCCACAATTACAACTTTTTTCTTTGCTTTTTTTGGTTTATAGCTTAAATGTGCTAAATAAGCAGGGTAATTAGAAGCTTGATTAACAGCCAAAAAAGCACCCATTTTTTGTTCTTCCATATATGAATTACTGCGTAAAGTAGCATTAATTGTTGCATTTTTATATTGCTTTGCAAGTTTCATAGTCTCATTTTGTGCAAGTTCAGATAAAAATATAGAATTAGCAATATTTGGAGGTGTATTAACAATATCACGCACAAAATTTACATTACCGCATATAATCATTGCTTTTTGTAAGAGTGCTTCTTTTAAGCCAATACAATATACATTGAGAGTATATATCTCATCTTGTTCTTTTTTTTGTTTATAATTGTTAAATTCGTAGCTACCAAGCAAGAAACCTTGTAAAATAGCAATTTGCGTATATTCTGCCAATCCTGTAAAAGCTAAATGCACTTCTGTGAGTTTTAAGCTTTTTAAATATTTGTATGCAGCCGTAATCGCGTTTGCATAACTTTCTTCATCTGTATTATCTAAGCCAACATAAAGAATTTTGCTTGCTTGTGCAAAAAATACACCATTTCCTTTATATCCAAGTTCTTTAAGCAGTGTAAAGTCTGGAATCTTTTTATTATTTTTGGTATTTTCAAATACCGCTTTATTTACAAAGAGAATCTTACTTCCCTTTTCTTCTTTACTTATGTGTAAATTAGCTCGAAATTGATGTTGCATTAATGTTATTCCTTAGTATGTAGATTTTTTCGTCTCCATATAAACAAGGCGACAATACTTACAATTATAGCCAATAAAATAGCAAATAACAAAAGATTTTCTTTGATTTTTATAAAAAAGATTTGGATAAACTCAAGAATTTCTGCACCAAAATACCATGCAGGTACAATTGTAACGCCAGCCCATATCCATGCTGAAATTAAATTAATAAGTGCGAATTTTAATGCTGAATACCGAGTTAATCCAATACTTATTGGAATAATTGTGCGTAAGCCATACATATAACGTTGCACAAAGATAATGGGCCAACCATACTTTTGCATAAGCCTACTTGCAAGTGCAAATTTACGTCTTTGGCTACGAAATTTTTTTTGCACATAATCTTTTCTTAATCTACCAATATAAAAATAGATTTGATCACCTGTAAAACCACCAAGCCCTGCTATAAAAATACACCAATAAACATCTAAATGTCCCTGATGTGCGGCTATGCCAGCAAGTAAAAGCCCCCATTCTCCTTCTAAAATACTCCAGCAAAACAAAATCGCATAACCCCAATCTTGCACATGATCTTCCCATAATGCCTTAATGGTTTCTTCAAAAGAAAATTGCGAATGTTTTATATATAAAAACAGGGCAAGCATACATGCAAGAATAATGCAACCCACAATGATACTTTTTAAATTTTGCTTGATTTTTTCCATCATGACCTACCTTTATTTCATTAAGATGAAATATTAAGCCTCTTTATTTAATGTATATACTACAAAATAGCAATATATATTATTTTTGCAATACTGCAGCACACCGACTACAAACAGATTCAGCAGAATCAGCTTTAAATTGCCAACAACGCGGGCATTTTTCTTTTGTAGCCCTATATGCATGGTATTGGTCTGTATCTATTGTAATACTAAAAAGTGGTGCTCCCACTTCTTTTTTATCAGCACAAACACTTATCATAAGAAAATCTGTAAGAAGTGTCGCCTTATTTGCATGTTTTTGTGGTAATGTAAGCACTAATTCTAAACTTGATTTCACAAGCTTTTCTTTTTTAAGTTTATCTACTTGTTCATTAAATAAACTTCGGATATGCAAACATAAAGCCATATCGTTTTGTTTTTGTGTATGGAAATCAAATGCAGGCATACTAAATTGCTCTAATTCAAAAACATTATTTGCTTGCCCTTTAATTACAGAAGGAGCATATTCCAATGCTTCATCTATTGTGTAAGTGAGAAATGGTGCAAGTAAATGTAATATGCGATTTGCTAAGATTCCAAAAACACTTTGGATTGCAATGCGTCTTGGATCATCAATAGAATCACAATATAAACTATCTTTACAAATATCTAAATAAATACCACTAAGTGTAGCAGTAATAAAACCATTTAGAACTTGAAAACCTTTTGAGAAATCATAATGCCCAAAAAATGTATCAACTTCATGAAATATTCGTTTGGCTTCATGCAATACCCATTCATCAATGATACTAAGGTTATCAAAACATAATTGTTGTAATCCTTGAGTATTGGCAAGTAAAAAGCGGATAGTATTGCGGATTTTTAGATAATTTTCACTTACTTGTTTTAGGATATTCTGCGATATTTTTACATCATTTTGGTAATCTGAAAGAGCAACCCAAAGACGCAAAATTTCACTCCCATTTTCACTAATAATCTTACTTGGTGCAAGCACATTCCCTTTTGACTTACTCATTTTTTCACTTTTATCATCAATAGTAAAACCATGAGTAATGATATTTTTAAAAGGGGCTTTATGGTTGATTGCACAACTAATAAGCAGAGAACTTTGAAACCATCCTCTATGTTGGTCGCTACCTTCTAAATAAATATCAGCAGGTGCATGCCCACTTTTATAAGCTTCGTTATCTAGGACTGCAAACCAAGTGCTACCACTATCAAACCAAACATCTAAAATATGCATATTTTTTGTATATTGTGAGGCTTTATCTTTATATGTATCAGGCAATAAGTCTATAATCTCTTTTTCCCACCATATATCACAACCATATTCTTTAAATAAAGATTCAATATGGCATGTCAGCAAATCATCAAGTATAGGCTCACCATTTTCTTTATCTATAAAAAAGGCAATTGGCACACCCCAATCTCTTTGCCTTGATATACACCAATCTGGGCGATTCTCTATCATACTTTTTATGCGATTTGCACCATTTTTTGGATAGAAAGTTGTTTTTTCAATTTCTTGTAATGCAATTTCACGCAATGTTTTTCCATTATGATATGGCTTATCCATAAGAATGAACCATTGTTTTGTAGCACGGAAAATAATAGGCTTATTCGTACGCCAACAATGTGGGTATGAATGCACTATCTCTTCATGATGCAATAAAGCATTTTTATCTTTTAAAAGCTCAAGGATTCTTTTTTGTGCTTTAAAAATATGCATACCAACAAATTCATGTGCAATATCTTTATCAAAAAGCCCCAATGTTACAACACTTTTATCAAAACAACCTCCATCATCAACAGGCATAATAACAGGTAAATCATATTGCAAACATACAAAATAATCATCTTCACCATGACCTGGTGCATTATGCACCGCACCACTACCATCTTCCATACTTACATAATTTGCCAAAATAAGCATAGATTCGCGACCATTTAAGGGATTGGTTGCATATTGTTTTTCAAACCTTTTTGATTCTATGGTTGTCAGTATATCTCCATGTATAATCTCTTTTTCTTTCAGCTTTGCATAGAGTTTTGCAGCAACAATTGCTCCATCGCTAGTAAGCACATAGGATTCATTTGGATTTAATGCTATGGCAACATTACTTGGCAATGTCCATGGTGTTGTTGTCCAAATAAGCATAAAAGGTGTTGTTTTGGTTATATATGATTCTAATTGTAGGGCTTGCAATGTATTCTTTTGCAATGGAAATGCTACAAAAATAGAATCTGATTTTTTATCTTTATATTCTACTTCAGCTTCTGCTAATGCACTTTTTGCCGCCCAACTCCAAAAAATAGGCTTACTGCGTTGCGTTAAGAGACCAGCTTTTGCTACTTGAATAAGCACGCGATAGATGTCTGCTTCAAAACGATATTTCATTGTTTTATACGGATTCTCAAAATCCCCTACAACACCAAGAGAGAGAAACTCATCTTTTTGGATTGCTACAAATTGCTCTGCATGTTGCCTACATGCTTCTCTAATTTCAAGTTTATTTGGAATCTTTTTCTCTACTTCAAATGCATTGCTTACTTGCTGTTCTATTGGCAGACCATGACAATCCCAACCGGGTGTATAAAATACCTGCTTGCCTTGAAAATAATGGTATTTTACTATAAAATCTTTTAGAATCTTATTGAGTGCATGCCCAACATGTAAATGTCCATTTGCATATGGTGGTCCATCATGGAGTGTAAAAGTGGATTGTTGTGTATGAGAAATTGGCACATTACGCTTTTTATTTATCGTTGCATACGCATATTGCTGCCATTTTTTATAACGTTCTGGTTCTTTTTGCGGAAGATTACCTTTCATTGGAAAATCAGTTTTTGGTAAAATCAGCGTTTCTTTATAATCTTTATGTGTTTGCTCCATGCATTTCCTTTGATTTTTTATAAAAGCCATAATTTTAACAGATTTTCACAAAGGATTCTCTAATATTTATATTTGTTTGTAGGTTTTTATAGAGAAATACAAACCACTACAAAAATATAATATCTTCTTTAATATAAGATTTTGAACTATATTTTATTATCTTAAGATTTATTTTGATTAAGTGTGCGGATATTTTTAGAATCTAAAATAAATTC
>JARHZY010000035.1 GCA_029264655.1 Helicobacter sp.
AAATTAATTTACTATATAAAAAAAGTATCAAAAAATTGCACTTAATAAAATAAACTGGAAAAAAAGTAATCTTTTTCTATGTGCCATATATTATTCAACAGCTATATAATATTTATGTATTGTAAAACAAAGATAACTACTTTGCCGCACCTAAATACCCATTTGTTAAGTTACTAAATATCATAACAATATGAAACATTATTTTTCATAAGTAAATAAAATGAAAGAACAAAAATATATGCAATATCCACTAAATACATTTTTATTACTACTTCTTGGAGTCTTTAAGAGAATAGAATCTTAATATCACATTGTCTAATTACATAGTAACAAAATTCTCAATTAGTATCCATATTATGCAATATTAAAATGATGAGAAAAATCTTGATTTGTTTTTATTTTATTATCAAGGATAAATAAGATTTTAATCAAGCAAAAATGCTTATAGATTATAATCATAAAGAGTGTAGAAGCCATAAAAAATAGTTGCCATGAGATAATCTTGGACTTATAAATTTATATGCAACATGAAAAGCAATAAAATATGAATGGCAGAATAAAGAATTAATACCAATAATATGGGATTTTATTAGCATTGGGATTATGATTTAAATACCTAACTATAATATATTTTAGCATTACAAACATCATAATTTTAATAGAAGCATTGCAACTTGGCAATATTAATATTACATACAAACAACACCTATAAATATTAAAAATTAAAAATGTTTTCAATAATGCTTAAATGCAATATACATAAATGGAGTGCATATACAAAACTCTCTTAAAAAGAAGTTATTTTCTATACAAATCCAATGAGTCTATATTAATTTGCAGGTAAAAGCCATATAATACACCTTTTATCAAGCATATCCACATTTAAACCTTAAATACTTAAATGCCAAAAAGCTACTAAATGTTAATGTTGCATATTTTGTGTAAAGAGTTTATTATGAAAAATGAAAAAATGAATACATGTAATAATGAATATTTTTTGTAAAAGTTTTAGCATAGATTCTATAAAGTTAGAAGCATGTTTCAATGATTTTTTAACTTATGCCCTATAGTATATTAGATATAAAAAAGCATTAATATTTTTACAAGGTATTTATGAGTATAGAGCAGGCAAAAAACTTACATTTTAATTCTTGAAACTTTTAGATAATGGTATTTATAATGATGTTGAAAATGTAGATATATGTTATATTGCTTTAAGTTGTGTGATAGAGCCTAGCACGAGATAAAAATAAATAAAATAGGCTTTAATCTTGTTTAATCGAATCATTGAATCCATATTGCAACTATTTAGATACTTTTTAAATTGTGATAATAGTATATTGGTTAAGGCTTTAAAGCTTGATAGTAACAAATATTATGATAATGGGGTTTTATTGCTCCTTATTACAAAAGATAAAACAATAACTACAAAAGAACAGGGAGTATAAAATGAAAATTAATGCTAGTAAAATACAAGTGAGAGTGTTACAATGGAATAATATTAATCATGCTTTAGTAAATTAGGTTTTAGTTAATACACAACGACACAAGAACCTATAAATAGTGGTTTCAGTGATTATGAATTTAGCTTAATAACAAAAAAATAACCACTATTATAAAAGTGTTGTTGAAAATGAAATACAAACGTGAAATAAATAAGCAAAAATGAAGTATATATTTACGCTTAAGTTTAACCGATAAAGCCTTATTAATTCTTGTTGCAAAAGGTAGTATTATTGAAATAATTCAATTGTAGGTTTTACTTACAATTGAATTATTTAATACTAAAAAACCATTCAAACAAACTAAAACAATATAAGATATTTATAATATTTTACAAAATACACAAATAGCAAAAAGTTTAAGCTCTTTCGTGTTATCATTCTATATGTATTTTTTACATCTAGTTAGAGGCAACATGCAAAAACTAAGTAATAGGCTAAGATAAGTATTTATAAACCAATACCACAGCGATAAACTCACGCACAATAAAGTTTGTAGCTTATATAAAACTTTAAAGGGCGATATTACATATCGTGTAAGATTGACTAAAGATAAAAAGTATAAATTTACTTACACTTGGTAACACTCATACAAACATAGCTAATATAGCATGCAATACAATGCAAAATATAACACTTACAAAAGCTTGCAATTAGAACTCAACAAAGCAAGAAGCAACAAAGAAACAGCCAAGATAACACCAACAAAAGTAATGCGTAATGAATTGCAAGTAAAGCATGAATTATTAGATTACCTAAATGAATTTTTGCAAACCATTCTTTTTATTGCTCCTTTTATACTATTATACCAACATAATCTTAATTAATTAAAAAGTAATTTATTGAATGCATACAACTATGAATCTCTGCAAATAAGCATATTAAGATATAAATAAAAATAGCACTATATGATCAAAAATACTAAAATAATCTTTCTTTGGTTATATGCTACAGAATCTTTACAAAGTGGGCAAGCATGTGGCTCATAAAGCTCAAATGCAAAATCAGCAAGTGCAAATAATGGAATATCTTGTGTTAATTGGCATGATTCTTTACTAAAGGGCATAG
>JARHZY010000118.1 GCA_029264655.1 Helicobacter sp.
TTTATAAAATACACTTAAAATACTCTCATAAGTAAAGCTTAGCGTATAAATCGCTAAGTCAAATATATTTGTATATTGAGTAAAGCCAAGCATAAGCCCAGCGATTAATATGCCTATGAGTAAAGATATAATGATTCTTTTAGTGATAAAAACAAGCATAATGACGCATAATGGAGCAACTAAGCTCAATGCTGAATCTGCATACATAAAATCCCTTTAATATTAGTTTGTTTTGCTATTATATTTCTTTTATATTATTTTATCTAAAATTAGATAAATAGTGATTATTTGTAACTTTTGTCTTATTGAGAATATATAACTAAGAAATGGTGCTGTATATTGTGTAGCTATTATTTCGTTATTTGATAGAAAAATATGCTAGATTATATTTATTATGTTTCTATGAGATATGGATTTATTGTATTTGCCAATCAAGACTTGCTTGTAAAATAGCATGGTAGAGGTATTGCACGCTTTGTGTCGTTTTCTTTAATGTTGATATAGTGAGTTTATGTTGTGCTTTGAGTTTGTGCAATTCATTTTTATTGAGTTTATCATCTTTTGTATAAATCTGTAGAATCTTGCAATCTTTACGCGATTCTAGAATTGTTTGTAAAAAATTTGCAATATCTGAATCTATAGCTAAATCTCTATGACGTGAGTCAATAAGATGGCAAAAGAGTTTTATGCTTTGTCGTTTATAGATAAAGTCTGTTAAATTTTTATCCCAAATCTTTTTTGTATCTTTACTCACTTTTGCATAACCAAAACCGGGAAAATCAATAATTACAAGTGGAATACGCATAGATTCTGTAAGTATGTGGTTAGCAGTATTATGGGATTTTTCATTTTGTTCTTTTGTGGGGCATAGTTCCCAAGTTGTGCTAAATAAATTAATAAGCTTTGTTTTGCCCGGTGTGCTTGAGCTTTTTGCAAGTTTGTGGTTTAGTAAAAGATTAATAATGGAGCTTTTACCTACATTACTGCGTCCAAGCACAGCAATTTCTGTGCAATGTGGTGCAGGGCAATCTTGAATCTTTTGTGCGGATTGTATAAAGTGAGATTGCAATACTTTAATTTGTGTTGGCATTAGCACTCCAAATATATTTAATCTTCTATGCGAATATTATTATCTATAGATTCTGTAGTATTATAATAAAGACTTGTCGTACCAATAATAGCTGCAAGCGAAGAGGCAATTAATACAGAAATTTTTGCTAAATCTATAGCAGTATTTGTAGTATATGCTAAATTAGCGACAAACATAGACATAGTAAAACCAATACCAGCCAAACAACCTACAGAAAAAATCTGCATATTTGTTAGCCCCTCTGGTCGTTGAGCTAGATGTATTTTTTCACTCAACAATGTAAAGCCAAGTATGCCAAGTGGCTTGCCGACTACTAAACCAAGAATAATACCCCATAAGATTCCATCAATATGAAAATCAAGACTCGCATCAATAGTAACACCTGCATTTGAGAAAGCAAATAAAGGCACGATAAAATAAGCATTTAAAGGTTGCAAAATATATTCAATACGCACGAGTGGATTTTGTGCATATTTTGAATATTTCGCAATAGTGTCAAGTATCTCTACGCGTTCATGTTCTGCATGCATATCAACTTCTCTTTCCATATCACTTTTTGGGCTCATAAATTTTTTAATATTTTGATAAGAGCTTACAAAGAAATCTTTAAAGCCATAGAGAATTGCACCAAGTTTGTTTGTCTCTTCTGTGTGGATTGGCTCAAATGTAGTAAAATCTGTCCTTGTTTTAAAATATAATGTATTATATGCTTCTTTTAAACCAAGATAACCATGTTGTGATATTTGAGATTTTCCCGGTATGGTAAAGGCAAGCAACACAGCTCCAACTGTTGCATGCACGCCACTTAAAAAAATGCAAATCCATAATAAAAAACCAATAGCAAAATATAATGATAAGTATTTAATATCTAGGTAATTAAAGGTGATTAAAATTATAAGCAATGCTATTGCGATATAAATATAAATCCAATCAATTTGGTTTGTATAAAAAATTGCAATTACACTAATTGCTCCTAAATCATCAGCAACTGCCAATGTTACAAGAAAGATTTTAATCACATTTGGAATCCTTTTGCTAAGTAACAAAATAACTCCAAGTGCAAATGCAGTATCTGTGCTCATGGCAACACCAAAGCCATTGGCACTTGGAGTGCCATTATTCAAGAAAATATAAATTGCACTAGGTATAACTAAACCACCAATTGCACCAAATACAGAAAAGCTTACCGCTCTAAATCCCGCTAATTCTCCATAAAGCACTTCGCGTTTCATCTCTAATCCTACCATGAGAAAGAAAAAAGACATAAGCACATCATTAATAAAATGTAAAATACTAATATGAATAATGCGTGTGCCACCAATATGAAAATCCAAATACATAGCAAAAAATTCACTATAAAAGATACCAATATTGGTATTTGCAATAAGCATTGCAATAGCAACGCAAAAGAAGAGTAAAACACCACCAAATGATTCATGTGTAATAAAGTTTTTTAGTGTATTATTTGTATGCCTACTTCTATTATTTTTATCTATTTGTTTGTTGTTATGCTCTAATCCCATCTATTGTTGCCTTAAGAGATATGTAATGTAACTTCTTTTACTACAATGTTGTCTTGTAAATAGACAAGATAGCCTTGTATCTGTTTTGTCGTTTGTAAGATAGTGGCAATAGATTCCATGTAGGATTGTAGTTGGGCTGTATGCTCTTGTAATAACGCTTCACTAACTTCTTGACTACTTTTAAATTCGATAACAGAAAATCTATCATGATGTTGCACAATGGCATCTAGTCTTTTTATGTTGTTTTCTTTTAGAAAAGATATTTCGCATTTTATCGTATTTTCATGAGAACATAGTAATTTTTCTAATTGCGAATAGAATATATTCTCTGCTCTTTGTAAAATCTGTGCAATATGTGTATCATGCAGATAGAATCCATAAGTAGCATGCAACATTGCTTGTGGTTTTTTAATGCCATAGCCAAGCATAAGCTCAAGGCAGTAATGTAAGCCTAAGCCTATCATTTTCTTATGATGCATAGCGATATTGTGGTGGTAAAATGATGGTGTATCTTCTTGTAAAAATTCTTCTTGTTTTCCTTTTATAATAGGCAATGCATTAATAATAATTGGATTATGGTTGTATATTTGTGTATTTTGCGTATTTATTGGTGTTATAGGGATACCATAATCTTCTTGCATTTGTAATTTAAGTGTTTGTGCTATACTGCTTTGTGCATGTGCAAAGATATAAAGCCCAATTTTTGCACGCGTGCATGCTACATAGAGATTATTGTGTTCTTGCTGTATGTTTTCAAGATACTTTTTTTGTATGAGTTGTTGCAATGTATTGTCTTGATAGTGTTTTGTTTGGGATTTTGTCGTATCAATGCGTATATGCTGTAAAAAAATATCATTGTAATCATAGAATATTTTATCTGTTGTATTGTGGTTCTGTATCTCATAATCTAAATAAATAACATGTTGGAAACCAAGTCCTTTTGAGCCATGCACACTCATTGCATGAATAGCTTCTTCTTGCATAACAATAGAATCTTTATCGGCTATAAAAAGAAAAAGTTCATCAATTGTTTTTATTTGGATATTTTGGCTTGCAATTTCAAGAAGTTCCATGCAGTCTTGATTATAGAGGCGGCAAGATTCTATGACGCTTTTTATTGTTTGTGCAAGTGATTGCTTTTTTGGGATATAGATATATTGGTTATCAAAATAACTTTTTCCAAGTAATTTATTTAATTTCTTTTGTGCAAATTTATAGTGATTGCGTGCTGTTTTAAGTGCTGTTTGCAATGATTCTATATAAGAATCTTGTGTAGATAATGACGTAGTGTATTCTTGTGATTGTATGGTAACATAATGGGTTAAATCTCTATTTTGTTCTGTATCTTGTGGTTGTGTATTCTGTGCCAAAGCTATTTCTAATGTATCAATTTGTTCTCTATAATAATGTGTTTTAAAAGCATAAAAAATTGCTTGGATACTAGGCTGATGGATAAGTTTGCCATTTTTATCAAGATTAAAGAGTATAGGGCTTTTTTGCTCTTTTACAAAAAGTGCAAATGTGTGGAGTGTATCGCGTTTGCGTGCAAGAATAGCAATCTCTTTTTTTGGCACATGTGATTCTATGAGTGTGGTAATTTGTGCTAATGCATCTACAAAAATTGCATGCATTGCAAGTGTTTGGTCTTCATCATCAAAAAGCCTTACACAAACAACACCTTCTGTATCTTGTGCTTGTTCGCTATAAAGTTGTTGTATATAATGCTCGCCATAAAGTAAGCTAAACTTATCATTAATAAAGTCAATAATTGCCTTTTTACTGCGGTAATTATGTTGCAAGCTTTGTTGCTGTATGGAATCTAAAGTGCGTGTTGTTTCAAATACACAAGGATTTGCACCACGAAAAGCATAGAGACTTTGCTTTGAATCGCCAACAAAAAAGAGACTTTTGGAATCTTTTGTCCCGCTTCCTGCTAAGATTTCTTGAAAAATTGGCAAAAAGATTCTATATTGTATAATGCTTGTATCTTGATATTCATCAAATAAAATATGGCTTATTGTGGAATCTAGGCGGAAATAAAAATAATCACTTTGAAATTGTGTATTATGTTGTAATGTGTCGGTAGTAATAGCAAAAACCTTGTGTGCTACAGATTGAAAGCTTAAAATATTGCATTTACTCTCTATCTCTGCCACACTTTGCGTATATATATCCATAAGCAAATACAGATAAGAGAGTAAAGCATTTTCAAGGCACATAAAGTAAAGTATGCCAAGATTATGTATATGTGTGCATATATCTGTGATTTCTTGTTGTATATGTATATTTGGTTTAATATCTTGTTTTATGTAGTTATGCTCTTTCTTTATAATGAGTGTATGTGTTAAAATATCTTCAACTTGCTTGCTTGCTAGTTTTTCACAGATTGCTTGCACGCGTTTTTTTGGTGTTTCTTGTGGAATAAGGCATGCCAAAAAATCACTTAAATACTCTGCATATAAAGTAATTTGCGTGGCAATATATGTAGGGTCTAGCTGTGTTTCTTGTGTTTGTATAATCGAATCAAGATAATTTAAAATATCATAATATGGCGTTGGTTTTTTGAGATTATTATGTTGGTTTGCTGTATGTGTTTCATGTGTATTGTAATTTTGTTGTATTAAGGTTGCAACAAAATCTCTTACTCTTTGTAATGTATAATGGGGTTGCATTGCAGTAAGAAATCCATTTGTTTCTTGAAATTCTATTGATTTGTCATATAATGTTGCAAGTAGATTTTTCAAGGTTAATGTGTTGTTATAGTGAGATTCGATATTTAGATTTAAATCTCGTATTAATGTATGTAGAATGTTGCATAAATTTGGATTTTTATATATTTTTGCTAAAAAGCATTCAAAAATATCATCATAGAGTTGTTTTTCTTGTAAATCAAAATCTCTGCGTATGCCAATAAAAAAGGCAAATTTACGCAAAATTGCTGTAAAAAAAGAATCAATTGTGCTAATTTTTTTATCAGCTTGCAAAAATTGTCTATATACCTGTGTTGTTTTGTATTCTATAATGCTTTGGCTGATATTATATTCTTGTAATGCTGTAATAATATTATGTCTCATTTGGAGCAAATGGGTGTAATGTTTAGAGTTTGTATCATAAAGTTGTGCTGCTTCATATTGTTTGCTATCTTGTGTAATATAAAGTAAAAAAAGATTCTGTGTGATACGTTCTTTCATTTCATTGGCAGCTTTTTTTGTAAAGGTAAGTGTTAGGATTTCATGGGCTTGCACATCTTGAAAGAGTAGGGCGATATAACGAATGCAAAGTGCAAATGTTTTGCCACTTCCAGCTGACGCATTTAAAAAAATATGATTTGTATTGAGTTTTTGCATGGTTTGCCTTTTTTGTATAATTTTAGCAAAAATACTAATAAAATTCAATTTTATGGTAATTTTGGAGTGATTTTTGCTAGAATTGCCATTATTACTTCCAAAATATTTTTTGGATTTTAATGAGTAGGTATTGCAATGAAAAAAAGAAGTTATCTGTGCTGTGCATTATTCCCATTTTTGCTTAATGCAGCAGCCCCCAAACCTTATGAATCAAATGCAAATAATATTGTTGAAGCATTATGGCATAATGCAACACATGAAGTTTCTGCGTCTCTTTTTCACCAGCAGGCATTTGGCGATGAAATTACATTTATGGACGCTACTTTTTTGGGCTATTATGCAACAGGGCGGTATAATGGACTAAAAGCAGCAGCAGGTGTATTGCTTGCCGCACCAATATTGGACTTTAGTCATGGGCATCATGAAACCTATAATGACGCAAAACAAATTTTTCTTTTTAATACTGCTTATGCAGATTATCTTAATCCAAGACTAGGAATCCATGCGGTAGCAGGACGTTATAAAGCAGATTCAGAATGGAATACTTACTATTCACAAGGTTTTCAAGTGCAATATAATGCATTATCGCATGTTGGATTAGAGTTTTTAGCATCGTATGGAAGTGCTATGGTTACAAATGAATATGTAACTCCTTTCCGCACAGATTTAAGTAGCTTTGGGACATATTTATTTAGTGCAGATTTTGAGTTGCCAATGCATATAAGATTACAACCTTATGCATATGTAACAGGGTTTTTCACAGCCTTTGGCGTAAAAGCAGTTATGGCATATTATCTAACACATGATATAAAAATGGAAACAAAACTCCATGTAGCAGGTTATAGCAAGTATTACCAACATACTTTTCCTGCTTATGTAAATCATAAGTTTGAGCTTGCTGCACATGCAGGCAGTGCAAATACTGATATGGCTGGGCTTGCATGGCTTGAACAAAAAGTAAAATTTTATGATTTATTAGAGGCAAAGGTTGGGCTCATAGGTGTTACACCAAGTGGTGCAGAACTTATTGATTATTATGGGCAGGCAACACCATTTAAATATACGGTTGGTATGTTTTGGGCTGGGGCTCTTACGACATATGGAAGTGTTGGATTCCATTGGGATAATTTTTTGGAGATAAAGGCTAGTGTGCGTGGAAGTTTTTTACCAACAGGCAATATAACAAGTTTTGAAATAAAAGGTGAAACAGAATTTCCAATATGGAGACAAAGAAACCGCTATGGACAGCTAAAAACATATATGAAAGGTAAGGTTGGGCTTAATTTTACAGGTGTTTATAATAATACACCTGCAATTAATTTCTATGGTGGCAATCATTACACGCTTATACGCGGTTATTTTAGGGTTTCAATTTAATGTAATATCCATATCTATTATGTTGCAAAAATTTATTTATAGAAAAAGCAAAAAACCACATATTGCAATACTATTAAGTTTTAATGCTTGATTTTATTTTTGTATAGAATCTGAATTATATTGCTTAATATTTATTAGCTTTATGTATAAATGAGAGTTTAAGGAAATTTCAAAAATCATAGTGTAAAATTGTGTGGTGGCTTTAGTAGTATGCTGTTTTCATTATTGTATGCTTTTTGATTTATTTGGTGCATTGTTCTTATGTATCGCAAAGCATATAATATTAATGCATTTTTGCCTATTCTTATGTGTAGCATATAAGTAAGATGTAAGTTTATTGTTTTATTTTTTGTATATTTGGCTTTATATTATTGCTAATAGTGCATGTTTGTATGTTAATTTTTGTGTATAAAGCAGTAAATAACTAAGTAATTGTGATTTTTGAGAGAATGCAGAATAATGCAAAATAAGCATAAACTTTAAATCATAATATAAATATATTTTAAGAATTTTGCGTATTCTATTAATATCAAATAAGCATAGCTATAAATATAATGAAAATAAATCTTTTGCCTATCTGCAAATAAACTAGAAAGCTTAAAAAATATTATATAATCATATTTATAGTTATAAAAATCTTACATATATTTTATCTTTACAAAAGATATAAAGTTTTCGTATTTGGTGGCATTTCATGGTAGTAATGCTATTTGTAATTACAAATTATACTAGTCTTTATTGTTTGTTTTTTTTATATTCAAAGAGATTCTATAGCATAAGAAACATAAATAAGAACAGAATATTCTATAAAATAAAGATTGCAAAATACCAAATTTAGAAAATCCTTATTTATGGTATTTTTCTCTTTCTTAAAATAGATAATAGACTTACTGCTATATCTTTAAGTAGATAATATTGTGTGGATTAGAAAATATCCTAAAATATTCATTTAACTAAAGAATGATATTGCAATATAACCAACAATAAAGCAAAAATATAATAAACCATTATCACACATTGTATTAAATGGATTAGAGAGCAAAGTAGGGAAATATCTACAAATTTGAAAAATGTATTTCATAAATCAAGCATGATAAAAAATGTTGTGCTACAGATAAAATTGCCAAATTTAGGATATATCTATAAAAAATATAGATAAAATTTAAATAATTTAGTTATGTTTTTGCAGTTTATTTTATGAGATAAATATTTAGATAAATTGCTAGATGAAGTTTCACTGCCTAACACATTAATGATATAGAGCGATATAACTAAGATTTTGTTTCTTATGAAAACATAACAAGATTGTATTTTTTTCAAGAGTAGTTACATGCCATAGTATATATTCTATTGCATGTAAAAATAAAATATAATTTAAAAACATAAAAAAAAGTTAAAAAATTATAAAAAATTTGCTAGAATAAAGCCTATTGTAAAATTACATATTAAGGAAATAGATGCAGAAAGAATTTGGCAAACTTGGTTTTATTTTGGCAACACTTGGCAGTTCTATTGGGTTGGGGCATATTTGGCGTTTTCCGACAACTACAGCTACGAATGGTGGAAGTGCGTTTGTGTTACTTTTTTTGGGTATTGCACTTTTTGTTGGTATTGCTATGCTTATTGCAGAAATGTTGATTGGTCAGCATGGGAGAAAAAATGTGCCAGATAGTTTTAAAGAGATCACAAAGAATCCTACAACATCATGGCGGTTTATGGGGATTACATTATTTGCAGGACCATTTATTTTAACATTTTATTGTGTTGTGCTTGGTTGGGTATTATATTATCTTGTGTTTGTGAGTTTTCATTTGCCTACAGATTTAGCACAAAGCGGTATTATTTTTGAAACATTTAATTCACATAATGAGCAACTTTTCTATCAAATACTTTGTTTTATTGCTATTTTGGGTATTACAGCATATAGTGTAGTATATGGGATTAAAAGTATTGAGAGATTGAATTATCTCTTTATGCCCTTACTTTTTGTCATTTTTTTTGGATTACTTTTTTATGCTATGACATTGCCAAGTTTTAGCACAAGCATAAATTTTATGTTTAAACCTGATTTTTCAAAGATTACTTCAGACACAGTTGTTGATGCAATGGGGCAAGTATTTTTCTCATTATCACTTGGTGCAGGCACGATTATTACCTATTCTTCACATATTAATAAGCAACAAAATCTTTTTTCAAGTGCAATGTGGGTTGTTATACCCGGTATTATTATATCGCTTGTAGCAGGGATAATGATATTTACCTTTGTTTTTGCATATGGAAGTCAAGATGATATTAAAAAGAATGCGAGCTTACTTTTTGTTGTTATGCCAGTTATGTTTGCACATCTTGGTTCTCTTGGCGGTATTTTATGTGTATTATTTATGATTGGCTTGTTATTTGCAGGTATATCATCAACTGTTTCACTCCTTGAGCCTTGCATAAAATACCTTGACGATAAGACAAAATATAGCCGTGCCACCTTAACCTATAGTGTTACTTTTATTATATTTCTTGTTGGAATTGTTGTTATTTTATCTATGAATAAAAACTATGCACAATATCTTACTTTTTTTGGTAAGTCCCTTTTTGATATAATTGATTGGATGAGTTCAAATATGATATTAACTTGGGGTAGTTTTTTTAGTTGTTTATTTGTTGGTTATTTTATTCCGCGTGCAACTTTAAGAGAATGGACATCTAGCTATTTAAAGAGTGCTTTTGCTTTTAATGTGTGGTATTATATCTTACGCATATGTGCACCTTTAATGGTTATCATCATTTTTATTAATCGTCTTACACATACACAATAAGATTGTTAGGGAGAAGATTCTACAAAATTAGAATTAGGGCAAAATAGAAGGTATTTTCCATTAAATCTAGAATCTATTCTTAAAATTTTAATATATGCATTGAAAGTAAGAAGTTATAAATATGGGGCAATATAATAATTGTATTCATTAGGTAGTAGATTAATGGCATACAATCTAAATAATATTAGATATTTAATAGCAATATGTTGTTGTAAAAATAAGACAAATGAGGTTGTTATGAAACAATATCAATATAAATTTTTACTATATATATGTTATTTTAGCATATTTTTCTTACTATGTTTTCATAGTATATATGGGCAAGATACCTTTACGCAACTACAACATAATTCTATAGAAAAGCAAACAACAAAACAACATAATCTTGCAACGCAACTATCTATACAACCAAATCAAACTCCTAATATTATACAAGAATATTCAATTATACATGATCTACGCATGGCGTTTGAGCCATATTCTACACTAGATATACAATATAAAGATATATTAAATGCCTATAATGAGGCATTGTATATGAATAAACTAGATTCTAGCAATATAAATATTCGCAATAATATGCCACTTTATGGATATACAGATTTCTTAACCTTGCTTGATACATTATGTTGCGATATAGCATTACCGCATACTGCTATTAATAGTTTTGATTTACAAGATTCTACATTGGCGTTACAACAAATGCAGGCACGATTACATACTACCATACAACAAGATATTCCAAAACAACAAACAGCCATACAGAAGCAACATACACAAAAAACATATAAAGTCATATCTATGCCTATTGATATAGGACTACTTGCCCCTAAATGCTTGAAAAAGAAATTTAATATTACAAAAGATGAAAAATTACGCATAGACACCCTGCTTTACGCATTGGCAAAAGAATGTGATTTTTCGATTCAATATACACATAATAGCAAGCAAGCTATAAACGATAACCAAAGCATAGCATTACATATTCGTAATAAGCCACTTGATTTTGTGCTTCGTGTGCTTTTGAATAATATATTTTATACTATAGATTCACATCGTTTGGTGCTTAGTGATATTTCTATGCAAATGTTTGCTATTAACTATATCTCGAGCACGCGTATGGCACAAAGCAATACTGATGTTTTATTTACCCAAGAGCAACAAGAAAATTATAGCATGGGTTATAATAGTGGATTCTATAATAGCATCATGCCAAGTTATAATACATGGCAAAATATGACACCAAACACACAAATACCATACAATCAGAATCAAAGCGGTTATCTTGATAATCTCTCATTGCGTAATCAATTGCGTTCTCAAATGAATGCTGCAAATACGCGTTATGGAAAAAGTGGGACAAAGGTATATTCTCTTGATGAGATTAATTTTTGGGCGGATATAGAATCCAAATTACATATAATGCTTGATACAAAACTTGGTGATAGATTTATGATTGATAAGGGGGCAGGTCTTATTGCAGTATGGACAACAAAGCAAAAAATGCAAGAAGTTGCTCAATTCCTACAGAATCTAGAACATAAGATGAATATGCAGGTTGCCATTGATGTTGAAATTCTTTCATTAACGCATTTCCAAACAAATAATATTGGTATTGATTGGCAGGCAATATTTTCTGTTTTAAACCCAACACAATCAAACCTTAATCTTACATTTGGCAGTGGTGGAGCAATGCTTACACTTGGCAATAATAATGCAGATTTACAAAGTATTTTTAATCTTTTGCGTAGCTATGGTGATTTACGCAGTTTAAGTAATCCAAAAATTATGGCATTAAATAACCAACCAGCAATTATTAGTGTAGGTTCTATCTTGCGTTATACGCAAAATCTTGTATATCAATCAAATAATACAAACACAACAATTCAAAATACAAGCACACAATATCCAAGTGTTTTTGCTGGAATCTTGCTTGATATTACACCATCAATTAGCGAAGATTCTGTGATTTTACGCATAAATCCATCTATCACAAAGACAAAAGATCCAACAATGGAGAATGCTGCCCAAGCATTAAGTGCACCACCAAATTTAAGCACAAATCAACTTTCATCAATCGTAAAGCTAAGAGATGGTGAACGTGTGGTTATTGGTGGTTTGTTAAGTAATGTGGTGAGTAATACAACACAAACAATTCCAAAAGTCGGTGAAAATAAATGGTTAAAACATATATTTGGCAAAGAAAGCAATACGCACAGAAGCGAAGAACTCATTATCATTATCACCCCACATATTATACACCCTTATTAGTTTATAAAAACTATACATGAGACGCAATATTGGATCTTACAGGCGATAAAGAGCTAGAAAAATAGCAATCAAATTAAAAGAATATTAAAAATAAAAGCTATCAATTATAAACAAACAACCTTTAGCAACAATCGCCTATAAAGATGACAAAGCAATAAAAGGCAAATGTGCTAATAATAAAACACTTGATAATAACATATTAGAATCTATAAACAATACAATGACAATAATATTACTAGACAAGATAACCAAAGCATTAAAAGAGTATTGCAATCAGTAAGTTATTATAAAGAAACTATGAGTAAGAAACTTTATCTTAAGAGCATAGATATAGATTCTCATAGCACTATAAAAAGCTTATATATGCAATAGAGCTTATAACAAATAAGCCTAGATTCCCATAATGCTATGTCAATAAAGCATGCTAACATGAAAAGCTATATCTTAAAAGCACTTTTTAGCAATAAGATTCTCATAGTGTTATACACTATAAAAAGCTTATATATTCATACACCATTATAAAAGTAACCAAATGAAAAGATTTACACTTTAAAGGCTTTATAGCAAGAATCCTAGATTTTCATAACATATAACGAAAAGCTTTTATATTTTCATAGAGCTTTTATAATAAGCCCAGATTCTTATAGCAAATGTAAAAAACACTAGCATTAAAAGTCTTATATTTATATTATCAAAGCCCCATAATAAAGAATAATATTTATTGCATAAATTAAATACTTAGAAACCTAAAAAATTAAGCTATAATACATAAAGATTCAAAGTAAAGGGCTTGTTATGTCTTATATAAATATTAAAAAAATAGTAGCAGGCTTTATATTATGTAGCATAGTAGTATTAGCAAATAATGTAGATAATGCAAAACAAACAAATACCAACAATACAAGTAATTTAAAAGAATGTAAAAACGAACAAGATAAAATACAAGGTTGTGTTGAAAAACAATATTATGAAAATGGGAATCTTAAAGAAGAAGTCCCATATAAAAATGGTAAAATGAATGGTATTGCAAGATGGTATTATGATAATGGAAATCTTTTTGTTGAAATCCCATATAAAAATGGTAAATCACATGGCATTGCAAAAGGCTATTATGAAAATGGGAATCTTAAAGAAGAAAGCCCATTTAAAAATGGTGAAATAGATGGCATTGTAAAAGTATATTATGATAATGGAAATCTTTTGAATGAAGCCACATATAAAAATGGTAAAATAGAAGGTATTGAAAAATACTATCATGAAAATGGGAATCTATGGGTAGAAGTCCCATTTAAAAACAATGAAAAACAAGGTGAAATAAGATACTATCTTGATAATAAACAACCTTTAGCAACAATCACATATAAAGATGATGAAGCAGTAAAAGGCAAATGTGCTAATGATAAAAAGTTTAATAACAAAATATTAAACTATTATATAGATAAACAACAAGATATTCCAAAAATAACAAATATATTAAATAGTTACTGCAATACAGATAATACAAGTAACTTAAAAGAATGTAAAAATGAAGAAGATAAAATACTAGGTTGTGTTGAAAAACAATATTATGGAATTGGGAGACTTAGAAAAAAAACCCCATATAAAAATGGTGAAATAGATGGCATTGAAAAATCTTATTATGAAAATGGGAATCTTGAATATGAAGTCCAGCATAAAAATGGTAAAGTAGATGGTATTGTAAAAGGCTATTATGATAATGGGAATCTTTGGGGTGAATTGTCAGTTATAAACAATAAAGTAAATGGTAAAGCAAGATTATATCTTGAGGATAAACAACTCTTAGCAACAATCACATATAAAGATGATAAACCAATAGATGGTAAATGTGCTAATAATAAAAAGTTTGATAAAAACATATTAAACCATATAAATCAACAACGAAATATTCCAAAAATAACAAATAGCTTAAATAATTACTGCAATATTAACAACACAAATAATACAAGTAATTTAAAAGAATGTCAAAACGAACAAGATAAAATGCAAGGTTGTGTTGAAAAACAATATTATGCAAATGGGAATCTTAAAGCAGAAATCCCATATAAAAATGGTGAAATGAATGGTATTGCAAAAGGCTATGATGAAAATGGGAATCTTTGGGTAAAAATACCAATAAAAAATGATAAAATACAAGGCGAAGCAAGATTCTATCTTGATAATAAAAAACCCTTAGCAACAATCATATATAAAGATGATAAAGCAATAAAAGGTAAATGTGCTAATAATAAAAACACTTGATAATAATATATTAGA
>JARHZY010000140.1 GCA_029264655.1 Helicobacter sp.
ACAGCTTATTGTGGTGCAAAGAGGTTATCAGGCAAATGCAAAATCTGTAACAACTTCTGATCAGGTACTTAATACACTCCTTGGTTTAAAACAATAATATTCATTCTGCCCTTTTTTGGGGCGGGGTAATCCCATCAATATAATGCAGATATTCAATTCATAAGTTTTATTGTTCTAAGAGATAGAGCATTTTATTTATGTTATATTGTTACTTTATATATCAATGCTTCTTGTATTTTATAGAAATTTTATCAATATATGTATTTTTTAAGCTTCTCTATACTTTAATATAATGGAGAAAACAAAGGATTATATTATTCAAAATTCAAAAAATTTATAAATCAAATACTACAATTTTACTCTCTTACATTTATAAATCTGTATGTATATCCAAGCACAAAGGAGCATTATGCAAACAAAGCAATTATTAAGTACGCCAGATTTTAAGGGCTTCATTGCTGAAGCTAAGGGTATTTTCCATGATAGAATCTACACAGATTTTTTACGCCGCTTTGCTTATGGGGTTGATGCGTCATGCTATCGCTATGTGCCACGCGTAGTGGTTAGGGCTTTTAGTGAATATGAGATTATAAACCTTTTTCTGTTAAGCAATAAATACCATACGCCCCTTACCTTTAGGGCAGCGGGGACGAGCTTAAGCGGACAAGCATGTAGTGCATTTGTGCTTGTTTTAGCAAATTCTAGGTGGCAAAATATTGAGATTATGGAGAATGCTACAAGTATAAAATGTGATTGTGGTGTCATTGGAGTGGAAGCAAATAAGGCTTTAAAGCCTTATAGAAAAAAGATAGGACCAGATCCAGCCACGATTAATAATGCTATGATTGGGGGTATTTTTTCTAATAACTCAAGCGGTATGTGCTGTGGCATAAAGCAAAATAGCTATAATACTATCAAATCTGTGCGTATCATTTTGCATGATGGGAGCATCCTTGATACAAGCCATAATGCAAAAGAGCATGAAAATATTCAAGCATTTCTACACAGGCATAAAGACAAAGCACAATCTCTACTTGCATTACGCGAACGCATTATACAAGATGAAGAATTAAGCAGGCTTATTAAGAGAAAATTTAGCATTAAAAATACCACAGGTTATAGCATTAATGCTTTGCTTGATTTTTCACATATAAAAGATATTTTGAATCATATCTTTATTGGTGCAGAGGGGACTTTGGGCTTTGTTTCAAAGGTAGAATATGAATGTGTAGATGATTATGCCTATAAGGCTTGTGCATTGCTCTTTTATGAAAACTTGAGTGCTGGGGCAAAGGCTGTGGAGATTCTAGCAGCACATGAAGATATTGTAAGTGCAGCTGAAATCATGGATTATGCGTGCTTGCAATCAGCTAAAGATTTACATAATGCACCACAAGAATTACAAACATTAAAAGAGGGACAATGTGCAATTTTAGTGCAACTAGAAGATTCTACACATAATGGGCTACAATCAAAGCAAGATATAATCAATAAGGCTCTATGCAATGCCCCTAGCCTTTTTGGCACACATTTTAGTAGCGATGAAAATACAATGGCATCATGGTGGAAAATCCGCAAAGCCCTTTTGCCCCTTGCTGCAGCAAATCGCCCAAGCAAAAGCATAGTCATTACAGAAGATATTTGCTTTCCTATTAGCTCTTTTACTTTAGGGATTGAATCTATCACGAAACTTTTTGCTCAATTTAACTTCCATGGCATTATATTTGGACACGCATTAAGCGGGAATGTGCATTTCATTATTACGCCAAATTTAAACGATAAACAAGAGAGCGAGCGATTTGGTGCATTTATGGAGGCTATGGTAGATTCTGTATTGGCATACAATGGTAGCACAAAGGCAGAACATGGCACAGGGCGTATGATTGCACCATTTGTAGAGAGAGAATGGGGCAAAAAGGCATATATGATTAATCAGCAAATAAAAGCTATATTTGATCCACAAGGGCTTATAAATCCTGATGTTATTATCACAAATAATTCTAAAATTCATATGCAAAACCTTAAGGAAACAAGCGAGGTAGAAGACTTCATTAATCAATGTATGGAATGTGGCTTTTGTGAAAAGGTATGCCCTAGTCGTGAGCTTACTTTGACACCGCGTCAAAGGATAGCAGTGCGTAAAGAAATTGTAAGATTAGAATCAAAACAAGACAAAACAAAGCAAGAATGCGATGAATTAGCACATTTGCAACGAGGTTATGCGTATTTTGGTATAGAAACTTGTGCTACTTGCTCAATGTGTGCATTGAGTTGCCCATTAGAAATTGATACCGCAAAAATCGCCCATACCTTAAAACCTAAAATGCAAAGCACATTTAAACGATATATCGCTTCATATAGCACAAAGCATTTTCATAGCACATTAGCCCTTGCAAAAAGTGGGCTCAATGTGGCAAACTTTTGCTCTAAAATATTTGGAAATAAAATCATAAGCAACCTTAGCACCCAATTAAAGCCTATGCCCTATATCCCTAGCTCCTTACCTACTGCTAATAATTACAAGCTAGAATCTAAACATTTAGATTCCCCTGCATTGCAAGTCATTTATTTTAGCTCTTGTATTAATCGCTCCTTTGCACCTTCATACAATATGCACGATAAACGCCCTTTGCAAGAAGTCTTTGAATCGCTTTGCCACAAAGCTAAAGTAAGTATTATCTATCCACATAATCTTAATAATCTTTGTTGTGCTAAAGCCTTTAAGGATTATCCTGAAATTGCCCATAATAAATTGCAAGAAACCTATAACGCCTTGCGTTTGAGTTTGCAAGAGAGAAATATTGCCATAGTATGCGATCATAGTGCATGCAGTTATGAGCTTATGCAAAAGTTACAAAAGCTTGATTCTACATTGCAAATATATGATATGCCACAATATGTAGAATCTGTTTTGTTAGCGCGTTTGCATATAACCCCTAGAAATGAGGATATTGCCCTATATACCATGTGTGCCACAAAAAAGGGCAAATGGGATAAAAGTTTAGAATCTATTGCCAAAACTTGCACAACAGGCAAGGTTATTAAACATGAGCAAACACAATGCTGTGGCTTTGCGGGGAACAAGGGCTTTACTCGCAATGAGTTAAATGCAAGTGCTTTGCGTGAGTTAAGCAAGTTTTATGCAAAAAAGCAAGAAGAGTATGAGATAAACACATATCATGAAACAGGCATTACAGATTCTAAAAATATAAACCATTCCAAAAAATTGCAATATGGCTTTTCAAGCTCTAGCACTTGCGAAATTGGCTTAAATGATAAAACACATATTATTTGGCAAAACCTTATTTATCTTGTTGATTCTGTGAGTAGGGGGCAATAATAGCATTATTGAGAATAAAAAAGGGTATTCCTTCATTAAAATATAATGAGTATAAAATAATCTTAATAAATTGTATTAGCCATAACACATGTATGCTATAATAATCTCTCTACAGAGAATTTTAAGGAGAGCTAATGGGACAAAGAATAAGCGTAGTTGTTGTAGAAGATGGTAAGATTCTAGCTGGATTTTATGATCAATGGGCTGGTTATACAGAGAAAGTGCATCAAATAGCATATTCTGCATTTAATTTGCTAGAATCTGTTGATAAACATTGCAAAGAAACAGGAAGAAGCCCTATGGATCGTGCTATTATGTATTTACGCTGTGCGATAGAAGTGGTATTTAATGCGACCCCATCAGTTGATAGCGATGAAGTAGAAGAGTATGGTGTGGATACTGATTTGCTAGAAAAACAAGGCATAAGCATAACAGGAAGATCAGGACTTGCATATGAAATTTTGTTAGGCGAGAGTGCAGAAGAGTTATTTGGCTTAGCAGATGGCTATGCGATTTTTGATATTGGTGAAAAGCTCTCAACTCATATCAAAGATGAAATAAACAATAATAGGTATTATCTTAATGATTCGCAAGCCTTTTCATTGCTTGAAGTGCGAAGTTGGCAGGAAATAAAAGATTATATGGAGGGAAATGAAGAGATTGAATATGATGAGGTATTGGGCAATGATGAAGTGGTGGTTTTTCATAAAAGCGAGAGTAGAGAAGGCAGTCTTTATCAATACGAAACAGATAATAGCGACGATGATGAATGGGATATGGACGAGTTAGAAGAACTCTATAAGCAAAAAAAGAATAATAGTTAGGGTGTATTACGCTATCCTTTGTTTATTTTTTGCTGTCAATAGATTCTAGTGGTAGCAAGAAGCAAGAAAAGAGCAAATATAAACATAGAAAAACACAAAAGGTTAATTCATTGCTGCAAAATAACTTAAAGCACACATAATACCAAGATTGATAAAAAATATTTTACTATTTGTTTTATAGTGTTGCTTTATAATGAGAGATTATACCCTATTTTACAGGGCTATTCTACCATTGTAGGCAGAATCTAAAACAAAAATGAAAGTGTTCCATTAATAACAAGTGCATTAATTAAATCGATAAAAAATGCTCCTACAAGTGGCACAATAACAAAGGCTACATGGCTTGGTCCATAATGCGATGTAACTGCTTGCATATTTACCATTGCAGTTGGTGTTGCACCTAGTCCAAAGCCACAATGCCCAGCTGCAAGCACTGCTGCGTCATAATCTTTTCCACAAAATCTAAAGGTAATAAATATAGTATACCATATAACCAATATTGCTTGTGCACCAAGAATAACGACAAGTGGTAATGCAAGTGCGAGTAACTCCCAAAGATTAAGCGTCATCATTGCAAAGGCAAGAAAAAGTGAAAGTGAAACATTGCCTAATACTGAAACTTCTCTATCAAATACTTGATGGATATTGAGCACTGATAGCACATTACGCAAGATAACACCAACAAAAAGACAATACACAAATGTTGGGAGGTTAAAACTTGGCAAAAGATCTTTCATAAGATCTTCTAGTAGTTTGCCAATCAACAAGCACGCTGCAATTAATGCAAGCGATTCAATAAAGCTGATTGGAGTAATAAGTCGCTCTTTTGTAGGTGTTTCGAATCCTCGCATTTCATTATCATCGTTATTATGGTTATGTTCTGTGCCCGGAATTTTAAGGTTATGCTTTTTTATAAGATAACGTGCAACCGGTCCTCCAATAAGCCCACCCATAATAAGCCCAAAGGTTGCACATGCCATAGCAACACCTGTTGCCGCAGAAAAATTATAAGGAGCCTTAATAAATTTGTCAGCCCATGCACCACCTGTGCCATGTCCCCCACTCATTGTAATAGAGCCACCAAGCATACCAAGCAATGGATTGACATCCATAATATATGATATGGCAATACCAACAACATTTTGTAAAATGAGTAATCCAACTACTATAACAAGAAATACGCTAAGCATTTTCCCGCCTTTTTTTAACGAAGAAAAATCAGCACTAAGTCCAATAGAAGCAAAGAAAGCAAGCATAAGGGGTTCTTTTAAAGAATCATCAAATTTAAATTCTATTTGTAAGGTTTTGTAAATAAGTAAAATGCCTAGTGCAGCAATAATGCCACCCACAACTGGTTCAGGTATATTGTAATCGCGTAATACTTTTGTGCGTTCAATAATGAAGCGACCTAGCAATAAAACAGCCACCATACATACAAGCGTAAAATAGAAGTTAAAATCAATACTTCGTAGGCTTACATCTTGTATATTGATATAGCTTTTCATATCTTTATTGTCATATGTATATGCTACGGATAGGTAGTTATCTATTTTACCGAGTGCTTTAAGCTTTGTGCCAGCGGGTAAAGAAATATCAAGTTTGCATTGCGTATTTGGTGCTGTATAAAGCGTTGCATGTTTTACATCAACTCTGTATTCATTGCGCCATGTAGCTATATTTTGCAACTTTATGTCTTTTGTTATGCACTTTGTGTCCATATTGTCTTGTATAGATGAAGTTGCATAAAGTGGCATACCGCATAAAAATAAAAAAAGATATAAAATATTTTTCATTAAAAATCCTTCACTTTTGAAATATAATATTACAATTCTATACATAGCAGTTATTCTGCTAGTATAGCCTATAATTATTATAAAAAAAATGGTATAAAAACTTACTTAAATAATTACTAAATTGCCACTTATATTTTTATATACTAGGATAAAATGTAACAGCTATGCATTGTATATGATTCTAGAGATGAATTACTAAACATAAGATGTAATATAATTTTGATATATTATATTTCTAAGTATTATTTGGTGATAGACAAATTATTTTTTATCTAAATTTTAGCAAATAGTAAAGATTTTTGCCACAAGTATGGATTAATTCCGCACCACACCTGTTCACCCACACTATAGTTATTTTCCTCTTGATTGCATATTTTTATTGTTAGGTCTTTTATTTTTTTTGGATTTTGTACTAATTGGCATTCTAGAAAATCTTTAGAATGCACTATATCTAAAAACCATTCTTTTAATCCATTTGATTTTTGGTCTCGTTGCATCCATTGGATAATTGGGGATGCAAAGCCCATTTTGCTTTTACGCCAAACTATCGAATATGGCATAATATCGTGTAATGCATCTCTAATAAGTGCTTTTGTAAAGCCATTGCGAAGTTTGTATGTATATGGTAGGCTAAAAACGAGTTCTACTAGTCTATGATCAAGAAATGGCATACGCACTTCTACTCCATTAATCATAGAATATCTATCATAATTTCTTAAGAGCGTCGGTAACACGCTTTGGTCAAATAACTCATAAAGCCACTTTGAACAATAATCAAGCTTTTCAAAGTTTATGTTGGAATCATAGGGACTATAAAATTTATTGCGTATTTTTCTATTAAAACCTCTTAAAAGAAATCCAATACCCTCTTATAAAGAGATAGCGTATTTTTTGGTATTTCCCGAGTATCATTTATGGTATGCAATATATTTTTTATTTGTTTTATGTTGTATTTTGCGTCCCATAATGCGTTTATAAGATGCCCATAACCGCTAAAAAGTTCATCTGCACCATGACCATCAAGGGTTACAGTTACTCCTCTTTGTTTGATAGCTTGATATACAGCAATCATGGGTATCGGGCTTGTGGTATATAAGTCTTCAAATAGATAAAAATATTGCTCTATGTTTTTCCAATGGGCTATTGGGTTAATTTCTAAAAACTCACCTTCAATATTAATATGGTTGCATACTATTTTGGCATATTGGCTTTCATCTAATGGTGTATCCTTAAAGCATGCAATACAAGCATGTTGCCAATCACTAGTTTGTTTTATGTGTGGTTTGTAATTATTGCTTATATAAGACATTGCACATATTGTTGCACTAGAATCTACACCGCCACTAAGTGCTGTACCAAGACGCACATCAGCACGCATTCTTAAGGCGACAGAATCTAAAAAGAGATGACGAAATTCCTCGACAATATGTTTATATGGTTGGGGTTTTTGCGGGTCATATGGGAGATTATCTAGTATGTGGTAATAACGCTGTGGTCGTAATATTTTTTCCCCATTTTTTATAGTATTAATATTTATGATGGCGAAATGTGCATGAGGAAAACGTTTAATGCCATCAATAAGAGTATTTTCTGTGCTCTCATAGTTGTAGATTTTATTATGAATCATATTGCTAAAGTCATTTGATGGAGTTAATTCTGTTAAAAATGGATAGATGGCTTTCATCTCGGAGGCAAATATAAACGTAACTTCATTGTATTTGTTGGCAACAAAGGCATAAAAAAGAGGTTTTTTCCCAAATCTATCACGCGATAGAAAAAGTTCGTTTGTTTCGTGATTAAATATCGCAAAAGCCCACATGCCATTAAACTTATTTAAACAGGCACTTCCATAGGCATCATAACTAGCCAATAACACTTCACTATCGGAATCTGTATAAAAAATATATCCTTTTGCTATAAGCTCATTGCGTAATTCCAAAAAATTATAAATTTCACCATTAAATACAAGGCTATACTTTGTGTTTAAGCGAGAATGTGTTGGATTATTGGGAATATCCCCCCCCCCCCATAGGAATTTAAAGGAAAATGCATTGGTTGAGCTCCATTGTTGCTCAAATCTATAATTTTCAGGCGCGTGTGTCCAAGACTAACGACTTCATTATGAAATATACCCTTATTGTCTGGTCCCCTATGGGTTAAAGTATTTAATGCCTTATTAAATATATCAGGATTACTGAATGGAATTGTACCTAGGATACCACACATAAATTACGCCTTTCAGTTTTATTTTTAATATGCATTCCAAAATTATATATAAAAACTGCAAATAAACAAAAAACAATGTGTGCTAACATTTTACCCCTTATTGATACACTAATATTGTATGATTTATTGAAAATATATCTTAATATTTGGAATTTTTTTTGCTTTTTTAAAATTAAGCTTCTGGTGGTATTCTAAACTTAAGACTAGTCTAGTAAAGATTTCTAAGCTATAATTCTAAAATTTTAATATGGAGTGCATTATGCGTTATTGTTTAATGTTATGCATGTGTTTGTTTGCGACTACTTCAACTTTGTTTGCTCAAAGTTCCTTAGATGTATCTGCAAGTAATGATGGTATTGTAACGCCATCAAACAATGATAATGAAGTTACAAAACTAGAGCTTGCAGGTGGGGATTCATTTGAGTATGATATAAATAATAAAATACGCAAAGCAAAAAGTAGTGTACAAGTTAGTGTAGGTATGAATTTTACATATAATCATAATAAAGACGCATTACAAGTAAATGCAAGCATTGGGCTTGGGTATAGCTATTTCTTTCATAAAACTTTTGGCATAAGAGCACAAGGTGTATTTGATAATATGCAAAGTGGTTATTTTGGTGGTATTGCATTTGACGCTATATGGGATTTTATCCAAACAGAACCATTTGGTTTAGGTATTATTCTTGGTAGTAGTGCGGGCTATCAAGAACAATATGGTGTTAAGGGACAAAATGGATTTTTAGGGCAATTGCATGTTGGTGTGGGTATGATTTTTGATGGGGGTAGAAGCAGGCTTGATGGATTGACGCGTATCCCATATAGTGTGATTATGGGCAA
>JARHZY010000073.1 GCA_029264655.1 Helicobacter sp.
TAGCTTGATTTCTTTAGGGAGCTCTGAGGGATTTGGAGAAACTAAAGGAAATAAATTAAGCATTATTATTCCATCATAACCATTGTATTTTGCTATTTTTTGCACTTTGTTAATTGTTGGACAGATATTTCATTAGTTGCTTTGCTTGGATTTATGCCTATGCATAATAGGGGGTTTGAAGTTTTATTTCCTAGAATAAACCTATAATTTTTATTATATTTATAAATATCATTTTTTTTTGCATTTTCTTCATCTTTTAGATTCTTGTTGTTATTTAAGATTAAAAATATAATATAGATTTTAATATATTCATGTAAATACTATTATATTTTTTACTTTTCTTTGTGAAAACAATATATTCAAAGTTTTATAAATGCGAATAGTCAAATATATTTTTATGTAAAATTAATAATTAGTTAATACTTATAAGTTAGAATCAAAAACCAATCTTATTTTATTTACTTAACTTTTAGGAAAAGAATGAAAACACTTAAAGTCGTCTTAGCAGGGCAACCAAATGTTGGAAAAAGTTCGCTAATTAATGCACTTAGTAATGCAAAAATGCGTGTTGGAAATTTCAGCGGAGTTACACTAGAAAAAGCAGAAGCCACTTTACAACACAAAGATTATATTATTACAATGATTGATTTACCCGGCACTTATTCATTGCATGGTTATACTATGGAGGAAAAAGTATGTAAAGATTTTTTACTCCATGAAGAATATGATATTATCCTAAATGTGGTTGATTCAACTAATCTTGAAAATAGTCTTATCTTAACATTGCAGTTACAACAACTAGATAAAGCACAATTTATTGCACTTAATATGATAGATGAAGCACAAAAAGATGGTGTAGTCATTGATATTGCACATTTAAGTTCATTATTACATGTTGGTGTATGTGCAGTCTCTTCGACACAAAAACAAAATCTTGATACACTTCTTGATGCACTTATTGTAACACACCAAACATATCTTAAGACCATAGATTCTACACAGCAAAACACAACACAACATAAACCTATACAAGTGGCACAATGGCATAATCCACAAAAAAGCAATATGCAGAACACAATAGCAAATATTGGCGTTACAAGCTCATTAGCACAACAGGCACATATGATTGCAAACCAGACACAAAAGATCACAAAAACGCGTGCAGCAGGGAGTGCTAAGCTTGATTCTATACTCTTGCATAAAATATGGAGTATCCCTATTTTTTTATTTGCAATGTTTCTTGTGTTTGAGCTTAGTTTTGTGCTTGGTAAATATTTTCAGGATTTAATAGAATCAGGTGTTGATGAGCTTGCTGCATTTATACATGAATCTATCGATAACGAGCTACTTGCTTCACTTCTTGGTGATGGTATTGTCAAAGGGGTAGGCACAGTTGTGAGTTTTTTGCCTTTAATTGCTACTTTATTTTTAGGTTTAACGCTCTTAGAAGGTAGTGGCTATATGGCACGCGTAGCCTTTATGCTTGATGGCTTATTTTTTAAATTTGGCTTGCATGGCAAAAGTTTTATTCCGCTTGTTATGGGCTTTGGCTGTTCTGTGCCAGCTTATATGGCAACACGCACATTACAAAACAAACGCGATAAACTGCTGACACTTTTTATTATAGGATTTATGAGTTGTAGTGCAAGATTGCCTATTTATCTGCTTTTTGTGGGAGCATTTTTTTCAATAAAATATGCAGGTATGATACTTTTTTTGATTTATCTTTGTGGTTTTTTCATTGCTCTATTGCTTGCTAAATTTTTAAGGGTTTGCGTGTTTCGCGGTGAAAGTGAGCCTTTTGTTATGGAAATGCCTCGCTATAGAATCCCAACATTGCGTGTTATATGGTTTAGTGTATGGGGTAAAAGTTATTTATTCTTAAAAAAAGCAGGGAGCGTGATTTTACTTGGAGCTATTTTTGTATGGGCACTTGCTAATTTTCCAAAAAGCACTGCAATAGAAGAGCAATACCATAGAGATATACAGGCATTAGTGGCACAGCATTTAGAGCAAGAAACATTTGAGATGCAACAAAAGGAATATGATAATAAGAGATTGGAAGCACAGCTTGAATATAGCTTTGCTGGGCGTTTGGGGCATGCTATGCAACCTATTTTTGCACCACTTGGTTTTGATTGGCGTTTATCTGTTGCACTTGTAACAGGGTTTTCAGCAAAAGAGATGGTGGTAACAACACTTGGTGTCCTTTATGCACTTGGCGATCAAGCAGCAGATGATGATGATGAAAACCAAAGCTTGCAAGAAGCTTTAAGAGCAAATCTTGATACAAAAGCAGCGGTTGCTTTTATTTTCTTTATTATGCTATATATTCCATGTTTTGCTGCTACAATTGCTTTTGTTAGTGAAAGTGGTAAGAAAATTTATGGAATCTATCTTTTTATTTTTACAACATTAGTTGCGTATTTATTTGCTTATATTGGGCATGAAGTTATGCGATTATTGGGTTATTAGCAAGATAATATGGCACTTATATGTGGTATTGATGAAGCTGGAAGGGGTTGTGTAGCAGGTAGCCTTTTTCTTGCAGGCGTTATTCTTGATGAATGCTATTTTCACGCATTTATGCAGCTTGGCATAAAAGATAGCAAAAAACTCACATATACACAGCGAGTGCGTATAGCAGCTACTATACAGGACTTTTTATCGCAACATAATGGTATAGCAAAGATAGTGAATTTTCAGGCACAAACAATCGATAATAAAGGATTATCACAATGTATGCGAACGGGATTAAATACACTTTTGGCATATGCGGCAACACACCAATGTGCAACAATTATATTTGATGGTAATACAAATTTTGGCATACATGGAATCCAAACGCTTATCAAAGGAGATAATAAACATCCACTCATTGCAGCAGCTTCTATCCTTGCTAAAAGTAGCAAGGATTCTGAAATGCTTGCACTTCATGAAACATACCCGCAATATAATTTTAAAAAAAATATGGGGTATCTCACAAAAGCTCATATTGCTTGTATTGCTCAATATGGTTATACAGCAGTCCATCGCAAAAGCTACCATATTAAAGCTTTAGAAACTCGCTTGTTTTAATCTCTAGGATGCTTGAACTCTAAAAACTTAATGTATAATTGCAATATAAATACAATATAATAAGGTTTTTCATGCAACAAGATATTTCTTATATGATGCCACATCATAATGTTGTGCTTCAATTTTGTAAAATCCATGCAAATGCAATCATACCAAAATTTGCAACAAAAGAAGCAGCGGGTTTTGACTTTCATGCCCTTGAATCTTATACAATAGGAGCTGGCAAACATGCACTTATTCGCACAGGGCTTTGTATGGAGATTGCAGCAGGCTATGAGATACAGGTGCGTTCAAGAAGCGGTTTAGCATTAAAACATAGAATCATGGTGCTTAATTCTCCCGGGACAATTGATAGTGATTATCGCGGTGAATTGCAAATTATTTTAGCAAACTTTGGAGAGCAAGATTTTATTGTGCGTGCTGGTGATAGAATTGCACAAGGTGTTGTGCATGCATTGCCTAAAGTGGAGATTATTGAAGTAAGACAAATTAATGAAACAGAACGTGCTACAAAAGGATTTGGTAGCACGGGTATATAAAAGGAGTGCATATGCGATTGGTTTTACTAAGTGGTGGTGTTGATAGCACAACAGCACTTTTTTGGAGCAAACAAGAATGTGCGACACATGCTCTTATTTTACAATACCCAAGCCTACATAATGCAATGGAAGTGCAATGTGCTATACAAATATGTAAGCATGAGTGCATTCCTTATACACTCTTAGATATTACACCAATATTTATAAATTTTAAGAGTGCCTTATTACAAAATAGCACAGATTCTATTCCAAAAGATACTTATAATATGGATTCTATGGCAAAGCTTGTTGTGCCTTTTCGCAATGGAATCTTTTTAAGCATTGCAACAGGACTTGCACAATCGCTAGGTTGTGAGGCAATAGTCTTGGGTAACCATGCAGGAGACCATCCATTATATCCAGATTGCACGCAAGAATTTATAGAATCTATGCATATAGCTATTGTTCAAGGGAGTGGTGGTTTGGTAAGTCTATGTAGTCCATTTTGCCATTGGGATAAAAAGGAGATAGTAAAGCTTGGTATTACACTTGGAGTAGATTACACAAAGACATATAGTTGTTATCAGGGAGGATATAAGCATTGTAATGTTTGCCCTACATGCATAGAATCAAATGAAAGTTTTTTAGCAAATGGTATTGTTGTTGATAGATAACAACAAGGCTTTTATATTATAAGGATACTATTTTGCAATACAAAGAGATTGGTATTACAAAAGCACAATTTCGCACATATATTAAAGCACATATGAAAAAAAAATTCTGTGTCTATGATAAAAAATGTGTGCAACAAATCTATACATATATCACACATTATAAAAAACCACGAGCCTATAAAATCAAGTGCAAAAAGCAACTCTTTTACATAAGAACAAAAAAACATATAAATAATATTTTACTCTATATTCCATTATCTACTGAAGTCAATATAAAATATATTATACAGGCATTACGCCAACATAAAAAATATCAAGTATTTGTGCCAAAACTTGAAAAAACAAGCTTTAACATGGTAAAATATCGTTTGCCTTTAATAAAAACAAATTGGCATATATATGAACCAAAAAATTGTAATATTTGTAAAAATATACTAATAGATATTGCTGTTGTGCCAGTTCTTGGCGTTGATAAAAATATGAGAAGAATAGGATTTGGAAAAGGTATGTATGATAGATTTTATGAAACTTTAAAAGTAAAACCATATAGTATTTTTACAAGTAGATTGAGGTATGTTGCTACACAGTCATTATGTGATTGGTATGATATACAAGCAGATATATATGTGAGTACATACCAATGATATATATTACTTTACTTTATTGTTTAGCAACAGCATGTTGTGTTGCATTTATTACTTTTTTTACAGCAAGAAGATTTTCTTACACAAAAATGCTTGTATGTATTGAGCAAAATAATGCAAAAATTAAAGCATTAGAAACAGAAATAGATCAGCTATTACACCATAGACATGCAAAAATGCAAGAAAAAGAAGCAGCCTTTGAACAGCAACTTTTATTGCGTAAGAATGAGCTTGAAAGCCAATATAATAAGCAATTTTATGCACTTGAAAACAAACGTTATGATTTAGAGAAAAAACTTGAAAAAACACTACATGAAAACAAAGAAAATATGCAAATTGTAAGTGTAACTAAGCAGGAAATATTACGGCAAAAAGAAGAACAAACAAAGATACTGCAACAATGTGAAGAAGCACGCAATCGTCTTTTAAACCTACTTCAAGATTATACTTCCTTGACAAAAGAAGAGGGACGTAATATTTTGCTTGAATATCTTCAGGAAGATTTAACACAATATAAAGCAAATCTCATTCGTCGCTATGAAGCGGAGGCAAAAGCGGAGGCAAAAAGTAAAGCAAATTATATTATTGCCCAAGCTACTACCCGTTTTGCAGGAGATTTTGTAAATGATAGGCTTATTAATGTTGTCAATTTACCAAATGATGAAATGAAGGGTAAAATCATTGGTAAAGAGGGACGCAATATTAAGACATTTGAAATGATAAGTGGTGTCAATGTGATTATTGAAGATACCCCAAATGCAATTATATTAAGTTCTTTTAATCTTTATCGCCGAGCATTAGCGACACGTACACTCGAGATTCTAGTCGAAGATGGACGCATACAACCAAGTCGTATTGAAGAAGTATATGAAAAAGTAAAAGCACAAATGGAAGAACAACTTTATCAAGAAGGCGATGAGGTAGTGTTGCAGCTTGGTATTGGTTATATAGATTCTGAATTAAAAAGACTTGTAGGAAAACTCAAATATCGTGCAAGTTTTGGGCAAAATGCACTTGAGCATTCATTGGAGGTAGCACGTCTTGCAGGGATTATAGCAGGGGAGCTTGGTGGTGATGAGAAGCTTGCTAGACGTGCTGGGCTTTTACATGATATTGGTAAAGCCTTGACAGATGAGCAAGGCGGCAATCATGTGGATTTGGGTGCTGAAGTATGTTTGCGCTATAAAGAGCATCCTGTAGTGATTAATGCCATACGAGCACACCATGGACATGAAGAATCGCGTAGTATTGAATGTTGTGCAGTTTGCACTGCAGATGTGCTTAGTGCAGCAAGACCTGGTGCTCGTAGAGAAGCACTTGAAAGTTATCTCAACCGCATTCAAGATTTAGAAAAAATCGCAATGGAGAAGTTTGGAGTAAAACAAGCTTATGCGGTATATGCTGGTAGGGAACTACGCGTGATTGTGCGAGCTGATTTAGTCAATGATTCACAAAGCATTGTGCTTGCTAGGGAGATTGCAAGCCAAGTAAAACAGCAATTCCAATATCCGGGTGAAATTAAGGTTAATGTTATAAGAGAATTGCGTGCAATTGAATATGCTTGATATTATATTGCAGGCAATAAGTATATGCTTTTAAAAAGTAATAGGGAGATTAGGGAGTCCATCGCCATTTGGATAATCAAGCTCGGGAATATCACCGCAAGTATCACGCAATGTAAAATTATTGGGGAGTAAATCTTTACGCACATAACTTACTTCAAATACGCTTGCAAAAAAGTTATCCTTGATATAGAAGTTTAGTCCATAAGGATTATAATGCAAGTGGATTGGTTGGAAAGCATGGCAGAATTTTTCTAAGATAGCTATATGCTGTTGTGTTTGCAGTGATGCTCTAGGATCACAATTGTGAAATTCAAGAATAATTTGTGCAAAATATTGCTCAAGCATATTAAAATCAATTTGTTCAAATATTGCCCATTCAGCACCTTCTATATCTATCTGTAAAATATTATGCACATTTTTATCAAAGCTATATTCATGCATAATTTGTTCAAAAGTGATTGTTTGGTGGTCTGGTGCAGTGCCGACAAATTTTTTATGGAAAATGATATTTGGATGGATATCTGGGCTTTGCTGGATACTTGCATCATATTGCAACACTTGATAGCCCATATTTGCCATTGCTAAGTCCCATGGAGAGTAATCAGAGACACCCAGAGAAATTGCTTTTGGTTGTATGCTACTTAATGGGGGGGGGGGGGGTAACATTACATATCCACCATCTATATTACCGCCTATACGCACAAGATTATCAAGTTGTGCTGGGCGGATAAGATTAAGATATTTATACATATTTTGCACACAAACTTTACGCGAATCTATTATAACTCCTAATCCTATTTGTAACATTGCATAGAGTATTGCTTTATGTTCTTCATTTTGCACACAATCACTTATAGCATGGCTTGTAATAATATTTTTACGCAAATGCGATAAATCATCATGTAAATAATTCAATCTTCTTTTAATACCACTTAATGGATTAAATTTAATTTTCGTGCCATAGAAACTCCATAATATAAAATGATATTATATTATAACATATTATTGTATATCATGTTATCATGTTATTATGCTAAAAATATTTGCACTAGTTTTCTTATTGTTATTATATCTTACATCATGAAAAATCATAATAGCAATTGTTGATTACACTAAATAATGAAGTAATATGTGTTATTAGGGGTTATTGTAAAAAAATATGTTATAATTTTTACATATCTTTAACACTTTGCAATCATAAAGGAAATGCTTGAATCCTAAAATTTCTATTATTACTCCTAGTTTTAATCATGCAAAATATGTAGGATTTTTTATAGAATCTGTGCTAAAACAAAGTTTTATGGATTTTGAGTTAATTATTGTAGATGATTGCTCTCAGGATAATAATGTAGCAGAAATTTTAAAGTTTCAAGATTGTAGAATAAAGCTCATTCAACATGAATATAATCAAGGGATTAATGCAAGTTTGAATACAGCATTTAAACATTCTTGTGGTGAATATCTTATTTTTTGTGCAAGTGATGATATGCTTGAATCTAATGCATTAGAAACTATTTATAATGCATTCTGCCAATATCCTAATATAAAGGCAATATATCCTAGTCTTATTAGAATAGATGAAAATGGTAAAAAAGATAATAAAAAATTTATGGATGTAAAATCTAAAAGTAGAGAGGAATATCTCCATGACTTTTTTATGTTGGGAAATTATCTCACTTCCCCCGGTATGGCAATGAAAAGAATAGATTTTGAATACATTCTCTATCCTTTAGATAATGCAATGTGCAACCAACAAGATGCACAAATGCATATAAAAATACTTTTAAATGGGGATATTAAAATTCTTGATGAAGCATTAGTTTTATATCGTTTTAACCCACATACAAATAATATTAGCACAAGGACTGATAGCACTACAAATCGTGAAAATATGGAAATTAAAATGCTTATGGATACATTTCTAACTATAAAAGACACAGAATTACTGAAAAAGATATTTAAACAAGAAATACTAGCATTACAAATTGAACCACATAAAATAGCAATAGATTATTTTTTAGGCAGAATGGCATTATATTCTTGCAATGAGATGAGAAAAATATGGGGTTATCATAAAATTATGGAATCTTATAACACAAAAGAAAAGGCATGTATTTTAAAAGATCTTTATCAATTCGATTTTAAGGCATATTTAGCATTAACAAAATATTTTGATAATAAAATGCTAAAAAAATATCGTAAATATAAAAAGATAACAAAGATATTAGGTGGTATCAATGTTATATTGTTATGTTTTATATGTGTAATTATTATAAAGGCAATAGCATGAATGATAATCTTATAATTATTAGAGTAGATGGCGGTATAGCTAGTCAAATTAGCTTTATCGCACTTGGTAAAGCTTTTGAAACAAAAGGGTATAAGGTAAAATATGATATAACATGGTTTGAAACTGAAGGGAAAGGATTCTATAATATATCAAAAGGCTATGATAAAGATTATGATATATGTTTTGATATACCAAAAGCTTTTCCAGAACTTTCAATCGAAATTGCAGATACCGCTGAAGTGAAACATTATGCATCTCGTTATTTTGCTGATGATGACCAAATAATCTTACAATCACCACCTCTCTATATTGGTGGTTATTCAGGAAGGCATTATGATGTGTATTTTGGTAGTTTGTTTGCTAAATATTTTGCTCCACAAGAAATATACCAAACAAATACAGCATTTTATAGTCTTTTGCAAGAAATTTTAAATAATCAGGCATGTGGCATTCATATAAGAAGAGGGGATTTATCGCATAAGCATGTTGTATATGGAGAGCCAACAAGTCTTACATATTTTCGTAAAGTAATTGAGTTAGTTAGACAAATAGAGCCACAGAGTATATTTTATCTTTTTAGTGATGATATAGCATGGACACAAGAATACATTATACCATTATTGAAAAACAAAAATTTTAAGATATGTGATATTAATACACCACAACAAGGCTATTTAGATTTATATTTGCTTAGTAGATGTAGAATTATTGTTGCCTCGCATGGTAATATGGGTGCCTATGCAAAGATTCTTGCTCCACACAATCCTTTATTAATTACAGCAAGAGACCAAAATATTTTTTCTCAATTGGAAAATACTATGCTTATTAATTGGGGAGAAAGCACGCAAATGGTATGTCCTAGTAATATTACCCCCCCCCCCCCAGCAAAACTCAATATACGAAACAGAATGCGATTGGGATTATATCGCTATTTAAGAAACAAATTAGTGCATAAAGGAATATTATGATACCTTTTCTTGATGTAAAAGCAATAAATATGAGATTTAGTGCAGCATTAACCTCTGCAATGCAAGATGTATTAGAGAGTGGTTGGTATATTCTAGGCGAGCATACTAGCTCTTTTGAAAAACAATTTAGCACATATTGCGGTGTAGAATATTGTGTTGGTTGTGCCAATGGACTTGATGCATTGCGTCTAGGTATTAAAGCGCTTGATTTTGCAAAAGGCGATGAAATTATTGTGCCTGCAAATACCTATATTGCTTCTATTTTGGCAATTTCAGACAATGGTTGCGTCCCTATTCTTGTTGAACCAAGTTTAGAAACCTATAATATTGATATAGATAGGATTGAGGCTGCCATTACGCCAAAAACAAAAGCAATTCTAGTTGTGCATTTGTATGGGCAAGTAGTAGCAATGCAAAAAATATGGGCTTTAGCAAAACAATACCAATTAATTGTAATTGAAGATTGTGCGCAAGCACATGGGGCTATCTATCAGGGTAAAAAGGTTGGTTCATTGGGTGATATTGCGGGCTTTTCGTTTTTTCCGGGTAAGAATTTAGGAGCATTGGGCGATGGTGGTGCTGTAACCACAAAACACAAGGATATAGCAGAGAAAATATATGCATTAGGAAATTATGGCTCACATAAAAAATATGTTAATATCTATAAAGGCTTAAATTCTAGACTTGATGAATTGCAAGCAGCTATATTATCAATCAAGTTAAAAAGCTTAGATAGCGATAACAAAAGGCGTAGAGCAATAGCACAATATTACCGCACAAATATTACAAATGAAAGCATTATTTTACCCCAATGTGTAAATGAAGAGGGGCATGTATGGCATTTATTTGTCGTGCGTTGTCATAATCGTGATAAACTGCAAGCATACTTACATGATAATGGAATCCAAACACTCATTCATTATCCTATCCCACCACATAAACAAGAAGCATATAAAGAATACAACCATCTTTCTCTACCAATCACAGAACAGATTCATAGTCAAGTATTATCACTTCCAATAAGTCCTGTGATGAGTGATGAGCAGGTTGATAAGGTAGTAAAAGCAATCAATCGGTTTGGTGGCTAATATTATGAAATCTTTATTTAGGAGAAAAAATGGATGAATATAAAATTGTAGAGCTTACTTGTGGCTTAGGCAATCAAATGTTTCAATATGCTTTTGCAAAAGCATTGCAAAAGCATTTACAGGTGCCAATTTTGCTTGATAAAACTTGGTATGATATAAAAGAGAATGCCATGCAGTTTGGTTTAGATATTTTTCAAATAGATCTAGAATATGCCACACAAGAGCAAATAGAACATGCAAAATCTAGGATTACGAAATTGCCGGGATTTTTAAGAAAAATATTTGGTATAAAAAAACATAGAATCGCATATAGTCAAGCTTTTGATTTTCATGAAGAATATCTATTACCAAATGATTTTTTATACTTTAGCGGTTTTTTTCAGAATCCAAAATATTTTAAAGACATCTCTATGGAACTAAGAAGTAATTTTGCTTATTCCTCAGATAATTTTAGTGATTTTGCAAAGCAAAGATTAGAGAAAATTTTAAGAGCTAAAAATAGCGTATTTATTCATATTCGCAGAGGAGATTATTGTAAGTTGGGATGGGAACTTGATATGCATTATTATAAGAAAGCTGTGCAATATATTCTAAGCCACCTTGTAGAACCAAATTTTTTTGTATTTGGTGCAACTGATAAAACTTTTATGCAGCATTTAGACTTAGAAATTCCTTTTGAAAATCTTAGTGAAGAAATAATAACCCATGCTAACCAACATGAAGATATGTTACTCATGCATTATTGTAAGCATGCTATCATTGCAAATAGTTCTTATAGTTTTTGGGGTGCTTATTTAGGAGAAGATAGACGAGATAAAATTGTTGTAGCACCAACACCATGGCTACTCGAGAATGATAATATTATCTGTGATAATTGGATAAAAATTTCTACAAAAGAGGAGTAAATAATGAAATATTCTTTTAAACGCTTATTGCAAAACATTATCTATCTCGCAAGATATAATTTAAAAGAAATGCATAATGATTCTAAAGCATATGTTAATAATCGATATAATTTTGCAGCTAAAATTCGCAACGAAATAAAAAATGATTTTCATTTATTACAACCTCCTAGCGTAAAAACGAGTTTTGAAACTTTGCAAG
>JARHZY010000150.1 GCA_029264655.1 Helicobacter sp.
CTACCAACTGCACTACCATTTTTGCTAGATACATAAATATTTACATCGCTTATACCTGTTTTTGTCAATAAACCACCAGATTTAAACTCTTCTATAGAAACCTTTTGTATTTTACCGCTTGATGATAATTCTACAATTTTATCATTTCCTATATAAATACCAGAATGTTCTGCATAACCTAATGCTAAATCACAATATACAATAGAACCTTCCTTTGGTTTTACTTTCTTAGAAAATTTTTGCTTCATAATTTATCATAATCTATTTTTAGTATCTATTTAAATAAAAATATATATAATTTATAACTATTTAATAATTTAGTAGAAAATCTAGTAAATTTGTTACAAAAAAGCACATAAAAATCTAATTTAAAATTAAATTCATGCTTCACTTTTTACATGCCATATTAGAATCTACTTTTTATATTAGCAGCCCTTATAATGATAATAGCTATCGTAATTATTATTATTTATTTTTTAGTGCATAGTAGATTGTAAAGGTTTATATAAAAACAACCATATGTTATTAATAGCTCCTTTAATTAATTTATAAAATAATATCATATCAAAGCTTAAATACAACTTAAAATATAATAAATCTACTAAAAAAAATATATCCCAAAAGCCCTATATAAAAGCTTTTGAGTGTAATATAATTAAAAAAAATGCTAATAAAAACAATTATATATCATAATTGTTGTTATAGTCTATTTTAGGGATTTAAAGACTTTTGAATATCACTTTTAGTAGATTTAACCCCTAAAAAATGATTTACTAAAGAATCACGAATAAATTTTTTGATAGCATTTATGTGTTTCATTGTATCACTATTAATCTTTTCTATGGTATAAAAATAAGGCTTACCATTAAAAAGTGTATTAATGTAATTTTCTTTGTTATCATTACACAATTCATAAATCATTCTATTAAATCTAAATGCCAACTTATTATCTTTTGTATAAAATAATTCGCATTCTATAACTAAGTAACCAATACCTAATATAAAGGTATTCTCTTTAACAAATTTATCACTAAACATTAGATATTCTAATTTATTATTATGGTTTTCTCTATCATCAATTTGAATGTGTAGTTTAATCTTACTATAATGTTTTCCATTTGTAAATGATTCTATATCTAAAATCTTAGTGTTTAGTCTTTGTAAAAAATCATACATACTAATTATATACATTCAGCACCCCTTAATATATTAGCAATATCATTGTGCAGTGTATCTATAAAACTTGCTTTATTTAATCCATACATGCCCTTTAAATCGATTTTTCCTATAACCTTATATGTATTACCTTTTCTAAAATAAACAACCACAAAACCGCTTATAAGCGATATATAAGAATAAGGTTGCAAGTATTGGTATCTTTGTGTTTTCAAATGATTGTTTTTTCTGTTTTCGTAAATGGTTTTTAGTAGTTCCATAACATACCTTTTATTTTAAATTTGTTACAACATGAGTTATAACTTAAATAGTATGTTATGAAGTATCAATAATATTAAGCTTTAATTTGAGTATTCATTGCAATAGTATTTAGTGTCTATGTTTCTAACTCCATTTGTGAATACAAAATTCATATCAAAATACCCTAAATGCGTATATAATGTTGAGGTTTCAGCTTCAAATAATATTTTCATATCGATACCTATACCTTTAAGTATCGTATCTACTTGTAAGCTAAAAACGCTTAATAAACTTACAATCGTATTAAGTGGGTAATTACAATGTTTAAATACATTAAAATAATAATCAAATAGGCTCACAAAGCCGCGTATATCCACTTTAGTATAATTAAAAAATATTAATTCAAAAATAAAACTTGCTTCAAAACCAAGTATTAAACCATTACTACCACTAAGACCCCCACTATAAGCATTTACATAAGCATTCGCTCTTTTGTGTCCTACCTTCTCATGTGCGTTCGCTTCAAGCCCAAGAGACCCTAGAAAAGATATATAAAAGTGCCTATATCTATGATTGAAATCATCTTTTCCATCATGTAGTTTTTCAAAATTACACAATATATCTTTACCTACATTCATATCAAAATCTTTTAGTCTTTTGTCGATATTTGCTTGCATTACACCTAGTTTCACAACTGAATTTGCTTTAGTATAGAATGTATTAAAAATATAATCTGTGTTGGATTCTTTACTTAATTTAAATCTATCATCTTTGAATGCTGTTTTTAAATCAAACATTCCAATTCTTACATTTTGCATACTTCTTAATATCGCATTTAACACAAAGCCACAAGCTAGTAAATTAGAATTGTTTGTTTTGTTTTCTATTGGCAAGTAAAAACCATATACACGCCTACCATCATTAATAATAGTCAAGTCTTGCCATCGTAAATTACAAATTTCACTTATTCTAAGACCGCTTACCATACTTACAAGCCTTATAGCACATGTTAAAAAATAATTATACTTTTCAATCGTTATACTATAAGTTTCTATCACTCTATTTTGCCTTTTATATGCAGTATAACTAACATAATTTTCAATCAAGTTTGCATATTGCTTAGCATTTTTTATACTTTTTAATAATTCAGCATATGAAGTAGTAAAAAGGTTATGTACTATTGCTATATATTCAAAAATATACTTAGCATTATCTCTAAACCATATTTTATTATCCTTAGTTACTTTATTACTCTTTTCATACTTTGCTTTGGTATATTTATTTTCTATTTTAGATTTACATTTAAACATATCTAAATCACTATTGTTTGCTATAATGTGTCCTACAAATTCTTTTAATGCCCTATACCAGCCTTTATTATCCCATGTTACATTATCCATTAATTCACATACTATATCATCAAAATTATTACTTTTCAAGTGATTTACTTTTAAATAATCGATAATATTTCTATTAAAACTATTATAAAGTATCATGCTATTTGCTTTAAGTTTGTTATCTTTTATTACTATAAAATCGTGTAACATGCTTTTGAAAATGTCTAAATTAGTTTTTACCAACTCTATATTTTCAGCATTTACACACCCACTACTAAGGCTTTGTAATGTGATACACCTATCATAAAATTCATTTTTTGATAACTCTTTAAATTCATTACATGTTATGATACCTAAATTGTTATTCTTATGACCTACTACAATTATATCTCTATTTCTATTGATTCTAACCCTAACTATATTTCCATTTTTTCCCTTTTTATTATCCTTTTGTTTATATATACTATAAATGATATTATTCTTTAATTTAAACCCATCATACCTATTTATAAATACTTGTAATGAGTAACTATTTTCTTTTTTCAATAACTTAGCCATATTGTGCCTTTATTAAATAAAATATGCTATAACTATTATGTATAAAGCATATACATAGTTTAACAAAAGTTATAACACTTAATGCTATGTTATCGCTATTTTATTAACTGATATATGTAATAAAAAAAATGATTAAAAAAAATAAAAAATCTACTAAAAAAATAACAAAAAGCCCATAAATAGATAGTAGTATAAACTATGCTTTATCTTTTCTTGAATTATCCAGCTTATCATATTGTTAGGTATTTCTAGTATAAATTTTTTTCATAATAATCCTTTAAAATTCATAAAACATATTGCATATACTTAAAGCATCTCAATAATATCTTTTAAACAATCTACAACATAACTTATTTCTTCTCTTGTAATTACATATGGTTGCATGAAATATATTGTATTCCCAAGCATTTATTAATATATCTCACTATCCATACAACGCTTGATAGATTATCTTAAGAACTTTCTTATTCTATCATAAACACCCGCAAATAAAGCCATAAACTCCAGAAATATGGCTAATCTATTATAACTATACAAAACTCTATATTATCAAACTTGATTATAGAATCATGCTTTAAGCTATCTATGGTATTTATAATTTGCCTTGATTTTTGTAAAGCATTACCTCAAAAAACTCTTTCTGCCAATTTAATTACACATTCATTAAACATTCAAAAAAGATACGGTTTGCTTGTGCATTAAATGTGCGTATCCCAAGTATCTGTAAAGTAAGCTCTATTGCATTTATAACAAAAGCAATCTCATGGAGTGGCACATATCCCATGTGGTTTATTCTAAAAATTTTATCTTTTAATCTATCTTGCCCTCCTGCAACATTAATATTATAACGTGCTTTTAGAATCTTTATAATATCTTTTGCATATATTGAATCTACAACACTCATACTATTTGCTGGTGTTTTTGGGTAAATATGTAAATCAATAGCTTGTAAAGCTTGACGCGTAGCGTGTGCAATATTTGTGCTATATTGATATATATCTGTAAGCTCTAAATCATGTGCTACTAGCATATCAAAATAAGCCTTTACACCTATAATAATCGAAGTAGTAGCGGTATATGCAGTTGTATTTTTACGTTGATTTTTTAATTCTTTGGCAAGATTAAAATAATATCCTTTAGGATATTGCTCAATAAAATCAATAGCTTGCTTGCTTAAACCAATAAATGCAAGTCCAGGTGGCAACATAAAAGCCTTTTGACTACCACCAATAAGTGCATCAATATGAGTCGTGTCAATATGTTCTACACCCATAGCTGTAATACCATCTGCAATAACAAAAATATCTTGGTTATATTTTTTGACAAGTGCTGCTATTTCTTTATATGGATGTGCTAATCCACCCGCTGACTCACAAATCTGCAAACATATGCATTCAATGTCTTTATGCTGCATTAATGCTTGCTCAATGGATTCTAAACTAGCAGGTGTATCCCATTCATTTATAATTTCAATAACTTCTCGGCCTATTGCACGTCCTATACCACCAAATCGTTCTCCAAATTTCCCACTATTAATACTTAGAATCTTATGTGATGAAAAAGTATGGATACATGCCTCCATAGCACCTGTGCCACTACTTGCAAGCATAAGTGTTTCTGGCATTTGCAACATTGCATGCAAATGCATACGCACAGCAGCAAAAATAGATTCAAATGCACTTGTCCTATGGTGGAGTGTTGGTTGTGCCATAGCTTGACGGATATATTCTGGCGTAGGTGTTGGACCGGGTGTAAATAAAAGTGCCTGTGTAATAAGTTTCATTTTATTTGTTTCCATTTTTTCCCTTTTTGTAAAAAAATATTTGTAAGTATAGCAGAAATATGAATGCAGTTAAGTAAAATATAGTATGCTTGCAAACAGACAAGCCTAACATTTGGTTTGTAATTCTAAAAACAAGGAAATTACAATGAGTATTGGAATATTTTTTGGAAGTGATAAT
>JARHZY010000104.1 GCA_029264655.1 Helicobacter sp.
GAAATACTTTTTTATGTTAGATAATAGAGCTAGATTGGCTTTTAGATGCTAGATTTATTCTTTTGCTTTTATTGTAGAAAATTGGAGTAAAACATTAGATAAAGAAAGCAAAGAAGAAAAAAGAACATTTTGCATGACTATTTCAAAGTGCTTGCGATTATTAGAGAAATGAGATTGTATAATAAGAGTTGGCTTTATTAAACCAAGAGAATTTAATATTTATTTAGTTATATAGTAGGAGTATAAAACCTTTTTAAGTTATGTTAAAATAAACTTTTCAATTAATTCTAAGCTCTCATAGTAGCTGCAACTTATTTGAACTAATTGAAGCTTCTTTATACACTATAAAAGTAACTCAAATTAATGAATAAAAAATATTAAACCTTACAAAATACAATCATATCATTAATAATATAATAAAAATATAGCTAGCAAATATTGATAGCTCGTAAATAATACCCCTAAATAACTCATTTTATATTTTTTAATTTTATTACCTATTGCTTGTTGAATTGCTCTCAAATAATAAATTAAAAAATATAGATATAGTTGCCCTTGCAATGCACTATTACTACATTGCATATAGCACATTATAAATTAATTATTCCTGATTAAATACTATATTATTATTTCTTGTTTTTCTTTGATTATTTGCTATTCTATAACTATATAAAATTTCTTATATTTTTACCCATCTTTTTGTGTCTTTAATAAAACCTTTAAGATAAATATTACACCTTTATACTATTTTTATTATTTTTTATACTAGGACAGAAATCTTTTATAATACATTAATTTTTATCTCTTTATTTCTGTTAAAGATTCTAAAATTGCCCATTAATGCTCATATAGCTTTTAGCATAAATATTTTTTTAGAAGTGGATATATGATAAAACCTACATTATATTAACATTTTTAATCATTAAATTTATAATAGCTTTTTTATTATTTGAAATTACATTATACAAAAACTATAGAAAATGATAGTTTCAATATATGTATAAGGATTATAAAACTCATTGATAACATTACATAGAATCGACACAAATAATATTTCATAGCATTGAATATAATCTCTTTTAAGTATAGCCCAATATCTCAATATGTTTTTGATTGGCTTATACTTCATTCTATAGGCATTATAAATTAAAAACGCATATGATTTCTATGGATATTTTACTAAAAATAAACATTTCTTGATAACTTTATGATAAACTTGCGAGTTTAGTATTTCTCTTTTTATGGAAATAAATTAAGGAAAAGGCTTGTTATGAAGGAATCAACATATATTTGGAAAAATGGCAAACTTATCCCATGGAAAGAAGCAACAACGCATATTTTAAGCCATACACTTCATTATGGCAATGCGGTGTTTGAAGGCACTCGGGCTTATATGACAAAACAGGGTTTAGCAATTTTTCGCCTTGATGACCATATACAAAGATTATTAAATAGCGCAAAGATTCTATTAATTAACTGCCCCTATACAAAAGAAGAGCTAAAAAAGGCTCATATTGATTTATTAAAAGCAAATGGTAATGATTTTCAAGGCAATGTCTATATTCGCCCCATTATTTACCTTGGTTATGGGGCTATGGGGGTTTATCATCTCCATTCACCTGTAGAAACTGCTATTGCTGCATGGGAGTGGGGTGCATATCTTGGAGAAGATGCATTGCAAAAAGGCATTCGTGTAAAGATTAGCTCTTTTGTGCGGAATAATGTAAAATCAACAATGGGTAAAGCAAAAGCAGCAGCTAATTATTTAAATTCTCAAATGGCAAAGCATGAGGCAATTGCAAGCGGTTTTGAAGAGGCATTATTACTTGATGATAATGGTTTTGTTGCAGAAGGTAGTGGTGAATGTTTTTTTATTGTGCGTAATGGTGTTTTAATTACACCGCCTTATGATAATACATTAGAATCTATTACGCAAAAGACAATCATTGAGCTTGCAAAAGATATGGGGATTCCATTAGAGCAAAGACGCATTACTAGAGATGAAGTTTATATTGCGGATGAAGCATTTTTCACAGGAACTGCAGCTGAAATAACTCCTATTTGTGAAGTTGATTTCCGCACTATTGGTGAAGGTATGCGTGGTGCAGTTACAAAGCAATTACAAGATGAATTTTTTAAAATTGTTATGGGTGAGCATACAAAATATAGACACCTTTTAACTTATCTTGCATAGCATGTATTAAAGAGAGTAAGATATAATTACATTATTTAGGAATATTTTACAAAAAGGAAACAAATGCCAATAGACTTAAACGAACATAGACGCAAACAACAAAATAACACACCACAACAAACACCACCAAACAACAATAGGAATAGTGGTAATAATAATGGTAGAAATAATAAAGGTTTTAATGTAGATTCTATACAAATGCCCAACATGCCAAGTGGTAAGTTTTTAACATTATTTATTGTAATAGGTGTTCTTGTGCTTATTTTTGTGCTTGCACGTCCATTTGTCATTATCAAATCTGGTGAAGTCGGAATTAAAGTAAATTTAGGAAAATATGATGATGTGCCATTAAACCCCGGTTTGCATTTTTTTATACCCGTTATTGAGCAAGTCATTGTTGTAGATACGCGTATGCGTGTTTTACATTTTTCACGCAATGAAGATATGGGTAGTATTGGGCGAGATGACCAAAGTGTTTCGCGTAATGATGCTATTACTGTTATGGACTCTCGTGGTTTGCAGGTTTCTATAGAATTGACAGTGCAATATCGATTAGATCCCAATAAAGTTCCAGAAACCATTAAAAATTATCGTGAATCATGGGAGCAAAAAATTATTAACCCCGTTATACGCGATGTTGTCCGTAGTGTTGTAGGTAATTATCCAGCAGAAGATTTACCAAATAAACGCGATGAGATTGCAGGGCTTATTACTTCAAGCTTTGAAACTAAATTGCAAGCAACACCAAACCAGCCTGTTATTTTTGATTCTATCCAATTACGCGAAATTGTTTTACCATTAATGGTAAAAGAAAAAATTGAGCAAGTGCAAGCAGCAAAACAAGAAGCTGATAGAGCAAAACAAGAAGCAAATGCCTTAAGAGAACGAGCACAAGGTAAAGCTGATGCTGCTATTATCGAAGCAAAAGGACAAGCCCAGGCAAACCAACTTTTAAGCGATAGTCTTTCGCAAAGATTGCTTGATTTACGCCAAATTGAAGTGCAAGGTAAATTTAATGAAGCTTTAAGGGAAAATAAAGATGCACAAATATTCCTTACACCGGGTGGTTCTGTGCCAAATATTTGGGTTGATTCTAAGTCAAAGCAACGCACAACCATTACCAACCATTAATGTAAATTAAGGTATGCTTGATGAGTATTTATAAATGTAGCAATACGAAAGTGGGCTTATAATGATAGGACTTAATATTGCTTGGAATGAGCAAGGGCTATTACCTTGTATTGCACAAGATTCTAGGAGCAATGAAGTGCTTATGCTTGCATACATGAATGAAGAAGCATTGCAGCTTACATTACAAACTGGTATGGCACATTATTTTTCACGCTCAAAACAAAGAATATGGAAAAAAGGTGAGCATAGCGGGCATACTCAAGAAGTTTGTAAATTGTGGCTTGATTGCGACAGAGATACACTTTTATTGCATGTGCATCAAAAAGGTGTAGCATGCCACACGGGAGCACAATCATGTTTTTTTACGCAGATACAGCAAGATAATAATAATATAAAAACAAAACAACCTATCAATGCAGAACAAGAAGCAATATCACATAGCATGCAAACCTATGATACCCTTGATACCCTTTATCATACACTTTTAGAGCGTAAAAAAGCCGATAAAACAACTTCATATACCGCAACACTTTTTTCTAAAGGGACAAACACTATTGCAAAAAAGATTATTGAAGAATCAAGTGAATTTTGTTTTGCTCTCAAGGACAAAGATTCTAAGGAAATCATTTATGAATGTGCCGATGTATTGTATCATATTCTTGTAGGGCTTGCAAGTGTGAATATCCACCCAGATAGAATCTATCAAGAACTTATAAGGCGTATGGGGACAAGCGGTATTGCTGAAAAGCAAAGTAGAATGCATATGCATAGCGAAATAAAGGAAAAATAATAATGAAAGAGCAAATACTTGATTTTATTGCCTATTTTCATTTATATGATTTAATTTTATTTGCAGCATTTGCTTTAATAGCAATGTGTTTTATTTTTTTATCTTTTATCTCATTTCGTAAGAAATTTATTTCTATTCCTTTATTTTTACTAGGATTTTGTATTATCATTGCAATTCCTTTTGCCATGCGTTACTTCATGGAAGAAAGATTCTATAAAATAGAAAAAGATGTAATTTATGACCGCACTTATAATTATTCTGATGTCTATCAATATATTGCAACAATTACAAATGTAGGGAAACGCAATATAGCAGGTTGTGTTTTTTCACATCAGATTCTTTATGATACAGAGCATGAGCATGGAATAACAAAATACAAACACATGTTACTTAATTATATAAAACCAAAAAAGGCATATAATAAAGATATTCCTATGGATTTAAAAGTAGGACAGAGTGTGCGTATTTCTGAAGTTATGGAAAATTATGAACATAAAGGTGAAAACTATATAACAAAAATAGAATGTTATGGTAAAGTGCGGCACAATAAAGATGCAAATATTTTGCATGGATTCTACAAATCTAAAGATAAAGAAAAAACAGATGGAGATAAAGAAAAAAAGCAGGTCGCAGATGATTCAGGCAAAGAAGATATGGCAGCATATACAGAAGATATGAAACAATCAGAATCTACTCAATCTACAAAAGATATACAAAGACAAAAAGCTAAAATACAAATAAATATAGATAATAACCAAATACCTACAGAGCAGAATATACAAGAAGATGAGTTACAAAATAATGCAATAGCCCCTACCACACCAGAAACACAGACACCACAGCCACAGGGCATACCACCACAAATAATGCCACCACCAGCTGAAGAAAAACTACCACCAAATTGGCGAGAAGAAAGAGATAGGTTTAATCCACCATTACTCAAAGAAATGCCTAGATAATCTATAAAATATTGGCGATCTACGCCATTTATAGCAGTAAAAATAAAATAAAATTACAGAAAATAGAATTTTAAGAGAGATTATATAGAATCAATGCAAATTTTACATATAACAAAGATATACATATTCTTATATTACAAATTCTCTTTTTGCAAGATACCACAATATAAAAAGCATCGCTATACTTGACAATATATTATATGTTTTATATTATTTTATTTTAAATTTTAGCATATTAATTATATTCAAATAAAAGCTTACAAAATAACAATATAAGCTATATCTATACATATACATTATGATACAATTGAAGTTTTTATAATATAAGTTTATTAATTATATA
>JARHZY010000039.1 GCA_029264655.1 Helicobacter sp.
CCAAATCAATATGGAATGTTATTTTAATGCTGGGTTAATGCTTATTAATTTAGAGCAATGGAGAGAGAGAAATGTAGAGCAAGAATGCCTAAAAATTGTTACAAACTATAATTGCGAACTTCCTGATCAAGATGCACTCAATTATGTAATTGGCAATAACACTATGAAACTACAATGGGAATGGAATGTTTTTCTTTCCTTCCTAGTGGATACAAAGTCAATGGATTATATACAAAAAAGCAATAACCCAAATAAACAAGATTTCACAAAAGCCATAGAAAATGCAAAAATTTTGCATTATGTTGGATACTCACTTAAACCATGGTTAAATGGCTATACATATCAAAATATGCAAATAAAAATAGCGGATTGTGATTTTCAAAAATATCAAAATGAATACAAAAAATACAAAAATATGTGGTGGGAAATTGCCAGAATAACACCGTATTTTAAAGAGGAACTCATGATGCTAAAAATGATAAATGAAGCAGAGGCAAAATATACTAAACTAATAAATCAAGCACTAGCTGAACATGCAAAAGTTTTTCGTCGCTTAAGCTACATTGTAAAGCCATATAAACCCATTATAAAAGAAATACAAAGAGGTTTTAATAAAATAAAACGTCTTTTTAAAGCTTGATACCAAATCAAAACCTTGACATAATATATGTTACTTATGCCTTTATTTTTGCAGGCACAAAAACTTTTTGTGCATTTTTTCCCTTTGCATGCACATCCACAATGCTATAAGCATGTGTTGCACTTAAAAGCTTTTTTGTTAAAAAATGATTAAGTTTATGGCTACCTGCAAAAGAAATATAACCACCAATAATTGGCATACCAAGCAATGACATATCGCCAATTGCATCTAGTATTTTATGACGCACAAATTCATCTTTATACCGCAAACCATCATTATTCATAATCCCGCGCTCATCAAGCACAATACAATTATCAAAACTACCACCAAGCCCAAGCCCCATAGCACGCAACTGATTTACTTCTTGCAAAAAGCCAAATGTTCTAGCACGTGCGATCTCTTCTTTATAATTTTGTGTGCTAAATTTAAATTGATAGCTTTGCTCGCGTATCGCTTGGTGTGGAAATTTAATAGTAAAATCAAATACCATAGAATCACTTGGCTCAAGACGCACAAACTTACCATTTTCTTCAACTTCCACAACTTCTTTAATCTCAATAGCTTTTTTAGGTTTATCTAGCTCTTGCAAACCCGCCTCTTCTAGCAACATACAAAAACCTATGCTTGAACCATCCATAATAGGCACTTCTTCATTATCAAGTATAATACGCAAATTATCAATACCATACGCATGTACACTTGAAAGCAAATGCTCTATTGTAGAAACACGAGCACCATCTTTACCAATCACAGTTGCCATAGTTGTATCAACAACATTTTCTATTTTTAATGGTATGCTAACACCCTTATCACTACGATAAAAGACAATGCCACTATCACTTGGCAATGGCTCTAATATCATTCTTACAGGGACACCTTTATGCAATCCGATACCGACTAGCTCAACGCGTTTTGCTATTGTTCTTTGTTTCATAACTGCTCCTTTATGAAAGCTCACACAGAGATATTATACCATCTTCTATTGTTAGCATTTTTAATTTTTTGCTTTTCTTGACTTCTTCAAGCATTTTTCCTTCCAAATTAACATTTTGTAAAGAAATTCTACCCATGCCAAACTCACTCATAATAATATAATCGCCAAAACATTCTAATATTCCATTACATTTTCCATAAATATGTAAATTTCCATAACTTTTTATCAATGCCCCTTCATGTATATCTTTTAAAAAAGTAGCATGGGATTCTAATATTATCTCTTCACCACTACGAATAGCACGTTTAAAAGTTGCCATAGGCATAGATTTTGTATGCAATATAGAAGTATCTAGTAGCATTGCATTATCCATATGTGTTCCAACATGATCTTTTGGTTGTATGGATTTAGAATCTTTATTTGTAGTTTCTTGATTATGTTGTGTCGATTCTACATGCTCTTTTTTTGAATTACTCTCTCCAATAGTTTCCATAACTACATGCGTTAAATCACTTGAATCTAAAGTGATTTTAATTTTTTGTGTAGCAACATTATTGCTTATATCATGTTGCGTTATGGGTTGTTCTGCAAGCAACTGCTTTACTTTACCTTGTTGTAATATCTTTTGGTTATTGATCTTAAAAGGCATAGCCCCCAAACTGCATAAAAAATCATGTATCTCTGGTGTAATATCAATATGAAAAGCAAGCAAACGATCACGCATGAAATCTGCATTATATTGAATATATGCAAGGATTTCATCAAATGTGCCTTGTTCAAATTCAAATACACAAAGATGCCTTTGCCTCATTTTCACCATTATAATGTTCCAAGTTGTTGTAAAGATTGTGCGGTATTAATACTCATAGTGGGTATATCGCTAATTTTATTATTCAAGCCTGCAAGCACATTCCCATTACCAAACTCTATAAAATGCGTAATCCCTAGTTCTTTTGCCTTACATACACATTGGTGGTATAACACAGGCTTTATCAATTGCTGTGTAAGATTCTGTAATGCTTCCTCTTTTGCCCTATAAAGTGCAAGCGTTGCATTAGCAATAATATCTATTTGGCTATCATTAATGCTTGTCTGCAATAAATCATAAAATGGTGGTATAGAATCTTGTAATAATGGGCAATGGCTTGCAACACTCATTTTTAATAAAAGTGTGCGTTTTGCACCAGCATCTTTTAAGGCTTTACTCACAGATTCTAAATCACTACGAACACCTGCTAAAACCACTTGCCCCTCAAGATTGTAATTTGCTGCCCAAACCTGCAAACCAGAATCTTGGGCTTCCTTGCAAATTGTTTCAAGTGTATGTGTTGCAAGCCCCAAACATACCATCATACCCACTTCTTTATCTTTGCATGCTTGTGCCATAAACTGCCCTCTTTTATGTGTGAGATACACAGAATCTGCAAAGCTAGCACCACCATTTAAACAATACGCACTTACTTCACCAAGTGAATGACCAAATGCAATACTTGCTTGTATCCCATACTCTTGTGCTACAATATGATGTGCCATTGCACTAACAAGAAATATCGCAGGTTGCGTATATGCTGTTTCATTTAATTTTGCCTCATCTTCATGAAGTATCTTTAGCATATCAAGCTTTAATATATCGCTTGCTTGCTCTGCAAGCAACTTTGCAGTTGTAAAATTATCTATAAAATCTTTTCCCATACCAAGCGTTTGTGAGCCTTGTCCGGGATAAATAAAAGCATATTTCATGCAACACTCCATAATACATAACTTCGATTGATTATACATAGTATAACATTTTTTTACAAAATTATAGGTATGTTTTCACAATATTTTTTCCACACTCTCTTTTTATTTGCATATATAAAACTTTATAGAGTAATTTATTATAAAATCTCTTTAGTTATTTATTGGGATTAGATTCTAAAAAGACTTATTTATCATAAGCATTGTTAGAAGCCTCATTGTTCATTCTTTATATTTCAGTTTAGATTCTAAAATTTTATATACGATTTATAGTCTCTTTATAATGGCTTCTTGCCTGTAATACTCTTTTAGTCCATTTGTTGCTTTTACTAGCTCTTTATTCTCATTACTCATAGAATCTAGTATGCTACCATCAAAGATTCTATTGTTAGTATATTTATCCTTTATAGCCTTAGAATTTTTATAGACTATTGCTAAAATAAAATCTTATTGCACCTTACACTTCACTAGTTATATGGTATGCTACTCAAAGTTTCTTATGTCTATAACACTATTTTACAATACGATATATTTCATTATTTATACATGAGATTTCATTCCAAAGCTTCCCATTTTTATAATATTGTTTTGCAATACCATTCATTTTATTATCTTTTATATAGGAGTTCGCTTTCAAAATTGCCATTTTGCAATATTCTTTTTCAACTACTCTTTTAGGCTACTTACATTATTTGGTTTTGTTGCATTTGTGTTATTATTATTATTTATTCATGCTATTGTGCCAAGCAAGACAAAATTTGCTACTATTTTCTTAATATATATGCAAACATAAACTCCATTTAGGCAAGAGACTATCTTTTATTGTAGCGTGGAATATGAAATATTAAATTTGATATTTGATTCTAAGAAATTCAACTGCATGTTTTAACCAACTCAAATTACTTTTATATTATCTTTAAGCATAGAATTAAAGATATTCTCTCTTTTGAATATCTTTATATTTTTTAATATTTGATGTCTAAAAACTACTAACAAAACACTTCAGTTTAAGATTATAATACAAAATTTATAAGCCTAAGCTTTAACGAACTTATGAAACATAAAATTGGGATTTACATAGAGAGTTAAATACCATACAACCCTTTACAGAGTTATTTATAATATTTTAGTTTTTATAACAACTCTATGGAATAGAGAGATAGCTTAGTTATTTTGTGCAAATGTAATGAAAGTTTGTATGCGTTTTATACTCTCATCTTTTGTTAAGATACATAAGCATGCACCTAAATCAATACCACCTTTTTGCCCTAAAAGTCCAAGCCGTAAAGCTTGCATAAAGATACTAGGCTTTATAGTCAGCGTATTTGCATGCTCTTGTATCATTGTTTTTGTGGTTTCTATATCCATGCTTTTTATATCTTGTATTTTTTTTATTAATTGCTCCAATGCCTGCAATAGTATTGCTTTAGTTTCAGCAGTAAAAAGCTTATGGTATAGGGCTTTATCATAATGTGCTTGTTGTATTTGCTCACATTTTTCATTAAAAGATGGTAATGGTGCATAAAGAATTTGTGTAATAAGATGTTTCATGCTTACAAGCTCATTGACACGCGTTTTTAATTCCCCTAATAAAATATCTCTTCTTTTTGAATCTAGTGTTTCTAAAAGTTGCATATCAAGCGTTTTTGCCAATATAGCATTATCCATAGCCTTAATATATTCAGCATTAAGCCAATAAAGTTTAGAAAAATTGCAACCAGATGGATTACTATTAATGCGGTTTGGTTCAAAATATTCAATCATTTCTTGCAAACTAAAAATTTCTTGATCGCCATGCCCATAACCAAGTTTAAAGAGAAAATTTAAGAGTGCTTGAGGCAAAATCCCATTTTCTCTATATTCCAATACAGATAATGCACCATCTCTTTTACTTAATTTTTTACCTTGTTCATTGCAAATCATTGGAATATGATAAAATTTTGGAATTGCAAAACCCAATGCTTGATACACAAGTAATTGCTTTGGGGTATTTGAAATATGATCATCACCGCGTATAATATCTGTAATATTACTTAATGCATCATCAATAGCCACAACGAAGTTATATGTAGGCGTGCCATCACTTCTTAAAATCACAAAATCATCAAGTTCGCTTGCCTGAAAACTTATTATACCTTTAACACCATCATCAAAGCTTATTGTTCCTTGCAATGGTGCTTTAATGCGAATGCAAGGTGTTATATCTTTTGGTATTTGCCCTGTAAAATCCCTGTATTTACGGCTACAACTTGCATGGTTTGCTCCTTTATTGTGTTCACGCATAGCAATAAGTTCTTCTTTTGTAAGATAGCAATAATAAGCATGTCCAGAATCTAAAAGCTTTTTTGCATATTCTTGGTAGATTGCTGTGCGTTCGCTTTGAAAAAGTGTAGGTGGGTCATAATGAAGTCCTACCCACGAAAATGCTTCTAAAATACCATCGAGTGCTTCTTTACTATTGCGTTCTGTATCAGTATCTTCTATACGCAAGAGAAATTTCCCGCCTTTTGCACGTGCATGTAAAAAACTATAAAGTGCAGTGCGTAAGCCTCCAATATGCAAATGTCCTGTTGGTGAAGGTGCAAATCGCGTTGTAACCATAATCTGCCTTTGTGCTCAATTAGAATTTTGTGAAAATTAATATTTATTCAATACATATAATTATAATAGATTTTTAACAATAAACAAAGACAGCTATATTGTATAAAATCATATGCAACAAAAATAATGTGTAAAATAGTAGAAGCTTTGTATAAAAAATTACTTTTTTACATTTACAATAATGCAAATATTAAAAATTTTTCATATAATTATATTCTTTAATCGTAAGACTAATTTTTAAATTTATTTATTAAAAAATTACATTGAATGCAATAGTGTAAAATTCAAGGAGTAAAAAAGTGTTGGCAAGATATATGCATTTTTTTGGGAATATATATACTTATTGTATAGCAATGCCACTCTTTATATTTATACTTTTCTTTTTAACAAACTGCACACGACTTCCAACAGAAAGTGATTTAGTGGCAAAAACACATATACCGCGAGTTTTTGCTAATAAAGAAATACTGCATAATATAGCAACTAAAGGGCAAGATAATAGTGAATATAAAGATTTTCAAAGCACATTTTACACATTATTTGATGATTCTATATTAAATCAATTAGCACAACATGCTTTAACAGAAAACACAAATATCCACACTTTAGAATCTACCATAAAACAAGCAAGGGCAACTGCAAAAATAAACACATGGAATCTTTTCCCTAAGGCAAATGCAGGTTTAAATTATAATTATAGCGACAATAATTATAAAAAAATTCAAACAAATATTACACAAAATACAACAAATGCAAATCTTTCATTTAGTTGGGAAGTTGATTTATTTGGTAAATTGAATGCATTGAGATTAGCAAGCAAGCAACATATATTGCAATCAATTTATAATCTCCAATCAGCACAAGTTGTTTTACTTGGTGATATTGCTAATTATTACTTTACAATACGTCAAACCCAACAATCCATTATCTTAAATAAACAAATCACACATAATCTTAAAGAAATCTATAAACTTACAGAAGAGAAATACAAATTAGGGCTTGTAGGGCTTGATAGTTTAGCAACAACAAAAGGGAACTACCTTACACAGAAAAATACAACACTTACGCTTGAATATACGCTAGAACAAAATAAAAATGCCCTGCTTGTATTATTGAATGCTAATGAGCTTGGTTTTGATATAAATACCAATGATTACATTTTTAAAACTCCAAAGATTCCACAAATAGATTCTTTACCAAGTAATGTGCTTTTTAATCGTCCTGATATACGTGCAAGTGTGTTTGCACTTAATGCATCATTATACCAACGATATAATAAGAAAATGGCATTATTACCAAGTATTAGTATAAATGGAAATTTAGGACAAATTCTATTCTCACCTCAACTTGGTATTGGTGATATGGTGTGGCAAATGGCAGGCTCACTTGCCACACCTCTTTTAAATCGCCAAGCACTTACACAAGACTATATTATTGCGAAAGAAAATACAAAACAGGCTTTTTATACATTGCAAAATACACTTAATACTGCATTAGCAGAAATTGAAAATGCTGCAAAATATGTTGCTATTACGCAAGAAAGCTTAAAATATACTAAGGAAAATTTTGATATTAATAAAGATACTCTAGCAATCATGGAGTTTCGCTATCAAAAAAAGCTTATTGATTCTATTTCACGGCTTGAATATGAAAATAATTACTTACGGGCAAAAAACACACTTGCAAGTGCATATTTCAATCAAAATCAAGCAGCTATTACTTTATATAAAGCCTTTGGTGGTGATTTTCATCCCAATGAATTAAAAGATGGAACTTTGCAAACAATGGCAGTGCCAAAAGCAGGCAAAATACAAACACAAGATGTGTCTAATGATTTATAAAATTATATAAAAACAAAAAAGGAATAATATGCCATCAAGCAAAGAAATATATAATACCATTACACCAAAAAAAGGAAAAAAGCATATTATTCGTATTGTATTCATAGTTGGGATAATGCTTTTTAGCATACTCTTATATTTTTTATTCAATGATTCTGAAAAAACCATTTATACAACAATAAAGCCCATAAAAGGAGAGATTACACAAAGTGTTTCAGCAACAGGCACACTTTCACCAACAAATGAAGTAGAAATAGGAAGCCAAATCTCTGGAACAATTTATAAACTTTATGTAGAAGTAAATGATGTTGTGCAAAAAAATCAGATTCTAGCAGAAATTAATCCCAACAAACTTCATCAAGCAAAAGAAGGCTATGAAGCACAATTGCAATCTGCTATCGCAACACTTGAAGCTTCAAAAGTAACAATGGAGCAAAAAAAATGGAATTATGAACAACAACAAAAGCTTTATGAAGCAACAAATGGACGCTCACCATCGCAACTTGAATTACAAACTGCAAAAATGGATTATCTCTCTGCAAAGGCTGATATGAAAATCAAACAAGCAAGTATAAGTCAGATTGCTACAAATCTTAAATCATCAAAAATAGATTTACAAAATGCAATTATTCGCAGTCCTATTGATGGTATCATTTTAGAACGCAGTATTAGTTTAGGGCAAACCGTTGCAGCAAGTTTCCAAACGCCAACACTTTTTAAACTTGCACAAAACCTTAAAGAAATGAATTTAGTTGTCAATATTTCAGAATCTGATATTGGTAAAGTAAGGTCTGGACAAGATGTAAGTTTTAATGTAGATGCATATCCTAACCAAGAGTTTCATGCGAAAGTGGATAGAGTAAATTTTGCAGCTACAACAACAGATAATATCACAAGCTATGAAACAACAATTTATGTTAATAATGAAAATTTACTTTTAAAGCCGGGTATGAACGCTACCGCCTTTATCCAAGTTGCAAATGAAAAAGATACACTTTTAGTGCCTGTTGCTGCTATATTTTATAATCCAGAAACACATAACACAAAAAAAGATATAAAAAAATCTTCTAATCCGCTTATGATGGGTTCATCAATGCGTCAAAGACGCGAAAAAACAATTAATAAAAATACAAATGGAACAATGGGCGAAGTTTGGGTGCTTGAAAATGGTATCCCAATAGCAATCCCAGTAACTATAGGTATTTCAGATTCTAAAATGGTTGCGATTAAGGGTGATGGCATTACCCAAGATACATTAATTATCACTGATTCGCACTAAAAACAACGAATATAGTTTTATAAACTAAGATTAATGCTTATAAAGGAATAAGTGGGTATGGCTTTGCATTCTGCAGTAATGCACCAATAAATTGTGTTTGCTTATATTTCCAAAATCTATAATCACAAACAATTATTAGTCGCTTTTTTAAGCGACTCACTGCTACATTTAAAGCAAATAACGCTGCTTTATTATGAGAATCTGTCATGTATTTACTATATTTTACTGGAGATAGAATAATGGTATCAAACTCTTTACCCTGTGATTTATGGATAGTAAAAACATTATGCTTATTCGCTCCTTTAGCAACTAAAAGACGTTGTTGGTCGCGGAATGGAGTTAAGATAGCATAATTATCAGACATAGTGCGTATAAGCATTATAATAGCATTGACTTCACCTAGATTTTCATTGCGTGGATTATGGGGGTTATATTGGTAGTTAGGTCCAAACATAAGACTATCAATATAATAAAGTTCTGTTGGCAATCCAACTCCACGCAAACCATTACAATAAACATGCTTGTCTAATACTTGTGCAAGATTATCGCCATAACGATGCGTTGTAGTAAGCTTATAATGTGCGATGGCATCAAATGCCATATCATCGTGATTATTTTTTGTATGTAATATCTGATGTGCATCAAAGAAAGCTTCTAAAAACAATGTATTCAGATTCCATACGCATGCAGCATGATTCTTATTTTTAATCAATGAATCTTCCATAAGGCATATTGGCATTAATTGCTTATGGTCTCCAAGTAATGTAATTGGCACATTTAACGAAAGTGGAGCAATGAGTTTAATAAGTGGCGAAAAAGCACATTCATCAAGAAAAATATGTGCAAAATCTAAATCACGAAGTTGTGCATAACGTTTCACAAAACTATCCAAAGTTACGCCAATAATAAGACATTCTTGCAAACGTTCCATTAATGTTTGCGGTTTAAATAAGCTTAATTGCTCCTCCTCTTTCTCATCAGACTGCAAGCACACATCAGGAAAATTTTGCAAAAAATCGCTACTTGGCATTCCTAAACGCAAAAATTTATACCGCTGTAATCCTTTTTTATCACCCTGTGTTATTAAAGCAATAAAGATTTGTTCTAGTGCAGTATTTGTAGGTGCAAGTATCAATGCTTTTTTATGTTGCATAATAAGATTAAGCAAGCAAGTAAAAAGCACAACTTGCGTTTTACCACTCCCACTAATCCCCCAAATATAACTTATAGAATGCGTAAAAATACCTTGTATAGCTGTCTTTTGTTCTTGGTTGATATAGGAATCTAAATGTATTTTAAGCGGTATAGGCTTTTTTTGTGGCAATGCAAGGTGTAGTGCATCTTGTGTGCAAAAATCTTTTATATTTTTGACAAGAAATTTTAAATCACTAAAAACTTTAAGGTGTGGAGGCACATGTTTTTTGCCATTATTGCCAATAAGGTATGCTAATATTGAATGTATATTAAGTTCAATAGAAAGTTCTATTGCATTTTGTTGTGCCTTTTGCATAAAAGTATCTACAAGTTTTTGCAATAATGAATCATGGAATTGTAGTTTTAAAACTCTTGTGAGTTCATTGAAACTCTTTTCTTGAAAACTATCTATATCAATCATATAATCATAGATATATAATTGCAAAAAATCTGTTGTAAGCAATGTGCGCTCAAGCCCAAGCAAAAGTATATTATGTCGTTCTATACGCACATCTAGTATTGGTATTTCTTCTATACCTAAATTATTTTGCTCTAAATGTTCTAAATAGCTTGTTGCCCCTTGTATAAGATATTGTTGTAATATTTGCATGGTTATACTCTTTTATTTTTATGGTATTGTATCATGATTTTTCGCATTTTTATCTTTGTGGTTTATACCCCTAGATTCTAAATGTTATAATCTTCTAAAGTAAAAAAGTTTTGCAAGAGTTTTTTTCCTTGTTGTTGTAAAATAGATTCTGGATGGAATTGAAAACCATAAGTTTGGTATTTATTTGCCTGTAATGCCATAACAACACCATCATCGCTATATGCCAATGCACTACAATCCCCTAGCTTACTTACATGCAATGAATGATAACGAGCAACTTGTAATGGTGTATTTATACCATAAAAAAGTGGATGTTGCTTGAAAGATATAGTAGCAACTTTTCCATGTTGTGGTGCTTGCATAGGTGTTACTTCGCCACCAAATACATGGGCAATACATTGGTGTCCAAGACAAATACCTAGAATCTTTTTTAATGGGGCAAAATGTTTGATTGCTTGCAAGCAAATACCTGATTGTAGGGGATGGCTTGGACCAGGGGCAATAATAATAGCATGGAAAGCTATATTTTGTATATCTGCTAGAGTGCAATCATTACGCAAGATACACACTTCTATCCCAATATCACGCAACAAATAAACAACATTATGCGTAAATGAATCATAATTATCAATTAAAACAGCACGCATATTATTTTACTTCTCATTGCAACATAATTATTCATTAATAGGGAGAAAAAGTTGAGGATTCTCATTATACATACAAACAATGGATTCAAATTGTGTGCGTATATATGCCATAAATCTTGAACGCGTGATTGCCACACGAAAAGGAATGAAATGTAAAACCGGTTGCCCTAAGCCTTGTATATAAAAAATAGGATTATCTGCATTGCTATGTTCAATTGTATATTTACGTTCAAAAATACGCGAAAGATTCTCAAATTCTTCATCAATTGCGTGAGCAAAATGACTATCTGGTTCAAAGTCATATACACGCACATTAAGATTTAATTGCTTACTTATATCAAAAATAAGTGTTGAAATATTAGAATCGCGGTGTTCATCTCCTGCGGTAACAAGCAAACTTGCTACGACATTTGGCGGATAAAGCATTTTATTTTGTGTATAAAGTGCCTTCTTGGGTAATGTATAATCATAGTTGTCTGGTCGCAAAGAATGCATACCTATTTTTAAAACAGGTAATTTACTCTCCCATAATGCCCTACGATACGCTCGCTTTGCAAAAATCTCTTGGCTTACTACGATAAATCCCACTTTTTCATTCATTTTGTTATATAAGGTTTGCTCAAAATTTAAATTCTCATAATCAATTATTACAACAATATCTCGTTGGTTTAGTTGTTCAATTTCTTGTATTGTTGCGAAATCTGTAGCATGCAATACTTTAATAGTAAGGCTTGTACTTTTTAAATGCCTATGCAAATAGATAGCTTCTTTACAATCATGTAAAATTGCTTCTTTTTCTTGCAATCGCATATCAATAATAAGACACATATCTCGTCCAAAAGGTGCAGGAAATTGTCCCATATCTGATTTAATCTGATTATAAATCATACGCATTACTTGCGGTTCTCCAACCACAAGTAAAACATCACCCGGATAAATTATAGCACGTGAAGTAGCAAGTTGGAATTTATTGGCACGATATATTCCTACAATACGCCATCCTGTTTGCTTTATGGTATGAATTTGACGATACGCAAAAATACTGCCACTTGGCACGCCAATTTCCATAACTTCACCTTGTTCTAAACCAAAACCACGCGGAATAACAGGAACATTTGGCATACGCAACAAAAGCCTTGAAGCAACCGCATTTGTTTCCGCTATAATCACTAATGATTCATCGCGTTTTTTAGTATTCTCATAAGAAATTTCTGGAGCATGTATGCTACGGACAATACGGCTTTTTTTATAGTTTTTACGCAAATATTCATAGACAACATCACCTTCTTGCTCATTCTGCAACACAATAAAAGCATCACTAATATCTTTATCTGCTAAACAAGAATCAAGTCGAAAAGCTGATGTATAATCGCATTCGTAAAAACAGAATGTATTTGGTATGTTTTTTGGCAAAAAACGAGTATCCTTATAAAGAACAATATAAAAATTGTTACTTGAATAATCATCAAGCACTTTACGCACAAAATGTAGTGCAATATCACCATCGGCTACAATAAGTACATGCTTCATACATTCCCTTCTCTCAATACAATATAATTAGTTGGCTAGATACAAAAATCTAAGATTCCCAATATTCTTGCTTTTTGACAATATATCTTCAATAAAAAATTATCAAAAGCCATAGCAACAAATCCAACCAATAGTGTTAAAAGTATGTATTATAGCACAAAAAAAGTATTGGGATAACACCTATATGTAAATTCACCATAAGTGCGGTATTTTTTATTTTAGTATATTCATGATAAAATACTTGACAACTTTAGAAAAAAGTTGTATATAATATAGCTTTTTATTTCATGGTATTATGTTTTTAAAGGAATAATATGATAAAGCAGCAAATAAATGGCTCAAGAATGCTTATTGAAGCACTACATTTAGAGGGTGTATCTGTAATTTTTGGCTATCCGGGTGGAGCTGTCCTTAATATTTATGATGAAATATATAAACAAACTTATTTTCGTCATATTTTAACACGGCACGAACAAGCAGCAGTCCATGCTGCCGATGGGTATGCACGTGCATCTGGTAAAGTCGGTGTTGCCATTATTACTTCTGGACCCGGTTTTACAAATGCTGTTACTGGTATTGCAACAGCATTTACAGATTCTATCCCGCTTGTAGTTATTAGCGGGCAAGTCCCTTTAGCACAGATTGGCACAGATGCATTTCAAGAAATTGATGCTGTTGGAATTTCGCGTCCCTGCACAAAACATAATTATCTTGTGAAAAGTATTGAGGAATTACCTCGTATTTTGAAAGAAGCGTTTTATATCGCAAGAAGTGGGCGACCCGGACCTGTTTTAATTGATTTACCAAAAGATATTAGTGCTCAAGTGGGGGAATTTAGCTATCCAAATAGCATTTCACTCGCAAGTTATAAACCAACAACAAAAGGTAATGCAAAACAGATCAAAAAACTTGCAAATGCAATATTAGAAGCACATAATCCATTATTTTATATTGGTGGTGGTGCTGTTATTGCAAATAGCCATGACTACATAAAAAAACTACTTGCAATCACGCAAATTCCAAGTGTAGAAACACTTATGGCACGTGGGATAACACAAGGAGATTCAAATTTTTTAGGTATGCTTGGCATGCATGGCACTTATGCAGCCAATATGGCAACAAGTGAATGCGACTTATTAATTAGTCTTGGAGCACGTTTTGATGATAGAGTAACAGGCAAAGTAAGTGAATTTGCAAAATTTGCAAAAATTGCACATATTGATATTGATCCAAGCTCTATTGGCAAAATAATTGATGTGAATTATCCAATTGTTGGTGATTTGAATCTCGTTTTACAAGAACTTATTAAAGAATTACAAGATAAAGTTTTAACACCAGAAGTAAGCAATGAACGCACAGCATGGCTTGCAAAGCTAAAAAAATGGAGCAATGCACATCCATTACGCTATCAAGATGATATGCTAGATTCCAATACAATGGCAAATAGCAATGCAACTACAACGCAAAACACACAAAAGCAAGCCAATCTAAAACCTCAATGGGTGATTGAAGAGGTAGGTAGAATGCTTGGGGAACATGCAGTAATTACAACTGATGTCGGGCAACACCAAATGTGGGTGGCACAATTCTATCCTTTTAGCACAAAACGTCAATTTATTACAAGTGGGGGACTTGGCACTATGGGCTTTGGTATGCCAGCAAATATGGGGGTTGCGATTGCATTAGAAGAGATAAATACATGCACAAATAAACAAAAATATGCACTCAATTTTAGTGGTGATGGCGGAATCTTAATGAATATACAAGAACTTATGACTTGTATAGAATCTAATATTAAGACAATTAACATTATACTTAATAATGGCTATTTGGGCATGGTGAAACAATGGCAGGAATTTTTTTATGAAAAAAGACTTTCGCATGTGCATCTTACACAGCCAAACTTTAAATTGTTGGCAGAAAGTTTTGGTGCATTAGGCTTAGAAGCACATGATAAAGAAAGTTTTAAGGACGCACTAAAGCAAGCTATTGATAGCCCTAAAGTTAGCCTCATTAATGTTTGTGTTGATAAAGATGAAATTGTTTTGCCAATGGTGCCCGGCGGTAATCCACTCTATAAAATGATATTAGAATAATAAGGAAAAATATGCAAAAACGAATTATTTGTATTACTGTTGTTAATGAACATAGCGTATTGGCTCGTATTTCTGGATTATTTGCAGGAAGAGGCTATAATATTGATAGTTTAACTGTTGCTCCTTTGCCTGATAATAATCTTTCAAGAATTACAATTACTACACGTGGTGATGAGAGAGTGTTAGAACAAATTATCAAGCAACTTCATAAACTTATACCTGTGCTTAATGTTGTAGAGCATAGCGACCTTGTTACACAAGAAATTGTGCTTATTAAATTTGAAAATAATGAAAAAATTGGTGCAATTAGTGCACTTATTAATGCTTCGGGTGGCAAAATTGTAAGTTGGAATGAAAAAAACATTGTTTTTAGTGTAAGTGGTGAAACACAAATGATTAAAGATGTTATTACTTCATTACATAATTTTATGCCAAAGGAAATTGTGCGTAGCGGTGTCCTTGCTATTGAACGTTAAACGCTTGTATATAGAATCTTTATTATAGTGAGTAGTCTTAATTTACATAGTTATAATGTATTTATACCCTAGATTCTATTGATAATTATTTGAGATAAAGCAAAAAAGTTAAGGGTAAAGTTTTCTCATAAGTAAAATTAAATTATAAGAAACACACCAAAATAACAAATATATGCAATTTGATAGAATAACTTATACAATATATAATTACGTATTTATTAGACACAATAAATGCTAAAGTAATTTGAATATAGTTGGGTATCTACTCTATCTTTTTTAGCATGCCAAAAAGTATGCTTATAACAACAAAATAATATAATCACTCTATTTTCTCACTACTAAAATATTATTTATACAAATGTTTTTTATGATGATTTAACTAGAGTATAAAATCATTTGGATAAGGTTATACTATAGTCTGATTGCTTAAATATATAATATTCATAATTATAAAAGAAAATATATAAAAAAGAGATATAAAATCTTTAGTATATTTTGGTTACAATACTCCAATGAAAAGAGAGAATAATACAAGAGGATTTATTGCATAGTAATCATATATTGTGTATAATTTTAAATCCGAATAATTTCAATAAGACTTTAATAAATATTAAATATTAGGTATTTTAAAGCTAAGGAAAGTATATGCGTTATATTATTATGTTATTTGCTAGCATACATGTAATGTTTGGATTGGAAGTATATGGAATCTTTAATGTAGCGGCTGTGCGGGATTCTTACCTTATGATGGATACAAGTGGCATTGTATCAAATATCTATGTTGATATTGGCACAGAAGTAAAAAAAGATGATGCATTGCTATCACTTTCAAATGAAGATAAAATACAAAGTGTCAATATGCAAAAAGCACAATTAGAAGGTGCAAAAGCACAATATATTTTTGCAAAAAATCAATATGAACGTTTCAAAAAGAGTGGGAATGCGATAGATAAAAATACACTAGAACAAAACTATTCTAATTACAAGAATCTTGAAAGTATCTACAATAACTTGCAATATAATCTTAAATACCAAAGTGAGCTTTTACGCAGAACAACGCTTATTGCACCATTTGATGGTATTATTGCGAGTCGTAATATTGAGCTTGGTGATGGCGTAGGTGCAAACCAAACAAAGCTTTTTCGTCTCATTAGCAATGAAAAAAAAATGATTATCCAATTTGATTCTAAATATTTACCACATGTGCAAATAGGTGATATTTATCGCTATAAAATTGATGGAAAAGGAACAGAAAGAGAGGCAAAAATCTATAAAATATATCCTACTATTGATATAAACACAAGGAAAGTAAGTGCTGAAGCTATTGTGCCAGATTCTATGCAACCCGGACTCTTTGGTGATGGCTATATTACAACAACAAAATAATATAGAACATATACCAAAAATTAAAATAGATAACAACAATAGTTTAAAGATAGCATATATAAAAAGATTTTTAAATTACTTTTAAAAGGCGTAGCAACTATAATACAAATATAGGATGCAAGAAATTATTATGTATGATATATAAATGAATATTTTTATAGCCTATAAATTCAAAAATATTAAATAATTAGTATTTTTCTCTATACTATTTAGAGTAACATAAAAACCCAATATATCAAAATCAATCAAATATCAAACATACTTTCTATTGTTGTATTTTTTGTATAATAAAAGCTTTGGTTTTATGTTTAATATAATAAAGGAAGAATATGAGCAAACAAGATAACATTACAATCACAGGGGCAAAAGAGAATAATCTAAAAAATATTAATTTAACAATTCCAAAAAATAAACTCGTAGTTTTTACTGGTGTAAGTGGGAGCGGAAAAAGCACACTTGCATTTGATACATTATATGCAGAGGGGCAAAGACGCTATATAGAATCCCTTTCAAGCTATGTTCGGCAGTTTCTTGACAAGGTTGGGAAACCTAATGTAGAAAAAATAGAAGGCTTAACTCCAGCAATTGCAATCGACCAAAAAACAACTTCAAAGAATCCGCGTTCAACCGTGGGGACAATTACAGAAATTTATGATTATTTGCGTCTTTTATATGCACGCGTTGGTTTGCAACATTGCCATCTTTGCGGGGAAAAAATTAGCTCTATGTCATCAACTGATATTATTAATGAAGTGCTAAAATTACCAAAAGATTCAAAGCTTATTATCTATGCTCCAATTGTTAAAGAAAAGAAAGGAAGTTTTCAAGATAAATTAGAATCTTTGCGGACAAAAGGCTATGTAAGAGCAAAGATTAATGGAGTAATGACAAGACTTGATTCTGAAATTACATTAGCAAAGACAAAAAAACATAGTATTAGTATTGTTATGGATAGAGTGGTATTGCATGAAGACAATCATGCACGTATTGCTTATGCAATAGAATCAGGTTTAAAAGAGTCTTATGGTGAGATTGAGATTGAGATTCTCAATGATAATAAAGAAAATGAATATATACATTTTAGCGAACATTTAGCATGTTTTCAATGTAAGGTAAGTTTTGAAGAATTAGAGCCTGTAAGCTTTTCGTTTAATTCTCCAAAGGGTGCATGCAAAGAATGTGGTGGATTGGGCGTTAAATATGCCCTTGATATGCACTGCATTATTGCACCACATGAACCATTAAATAAAGGTGGTATAAAGCTTATTTTTGGTTTCAATAAAAGCTATTATTATGCACTTTTTGAGGGCTTTTGCAAAGTATATGATATTGCTATAAATAGCACTTTTGCTTCATTATCTCAAGAAAAACAAAACGCATTGCTATATGGTAGCACAAAAGATATTATGGTTACTTGGAAAAATAGCACTATAAAGCAAACTTGGCGAGGTGTAATGCAAATAGCCCTTGATGTATTAAAAGATGATGCTACAGATTATATGATAGAAAAAATATGCAGTGCATGTAATGGCAATAGACTAAATCCGCAATCATTAAGTGTTAAAGTTGCGAATAAAGGTATTGCTGAAGTGATTAATATGCCAATTGAGCATTGTTATCATTTTTTTAATACTACACAAAATTTTGATTATTTTACAACACAGCAAAAACAAATTTCAGATTCTATATTAAAGGAGATAAGAGAGCGGCTTTTTTTTCTTTATGATGTTGGGTTGGGTTATCTTACATTACATCGCGATGCGCGTAGTATTAGTGGTGGAGAAAGCCAACGCATACGCATTGCAAGTCAGATTGGTAGCGGGCTTACAGGTGTTATGTATGTGCTTGATGAACCAAGCATAGGATTGCATGAACGCGATACCTTAAAACTTATAAAAACATTAAAATCTCTACAAGAAAAAGGCAATAGTGTTATTGTAGTTGAGCATGATAAAGAAACTATTATGCGTGCAGATTTTATTGTAGATATTGGACCTGGTGCTGGAAATTATGGTGGTGAAGTTGTATTTAGTGGTAAAGTCAAAGATTTACTAAAAAGCAAAACACTCTCTGCACAATACTTAAACGGAACTAAAAAGATTCAATACCAATTTGCAAGAAAGCAAACCCATTGGCTTACTATGCGTGGTGTTACACTCCATAATCTCTGTAATGTAGATGTGTGTATTCCATTGTCAAATTTTGTCTGTGTAACTGGTGTAAGCGGTAGCGGGAAAAGCTCACTCATTTTGCAAACATTATTGCCTGCTGCTCAAGAATTATTAAACCATTCAAAACGTATCCAAACAAATAGTGGCGTTATTATTGAAGGTTTAGAACATCTTGATAAAGTGATTTATCTTGACCAAAGCCCAATTGGTAGAACACCTAGAAGCAATCCAAGCACATACACAGGGCTTATGGATGATATTAGACATCTTTTTGCTGAAACAAAAGAAGCAAAAATACGTGGTTATAATGTAGGACGTTTTAGCTTTAATGTGAAAGGGGGGCGATGTGAGAAATGTCAAGGCGAAGGTGAAATAAAAATTGAAATGCACTTTTTACCTGATGTAATGGTGCAATGTGATGTCTGTAAAGGTGCAAAATATAATCCCCAAACCCTTGAGATTACTTACCACCATAAAAACATTGCTGAAGTATTAGCTATGAGTGTTGATGAGGCTTGTAATTTTTTTAGTAAGATTCCAAAAATTGCAAATCGCTTAAAAACATTGCAAGCTGTAGGGCTTGGTTATATTACACTTGGACAAAGCTCATTAACTTTGAGTGGGGGCGAAGCCCAACGCATTAAACTAAGCAAAGAATTAAGTCGTAAAGATACAGGAAAAACTCTCTATATTCTCGATGAGCCAACGACTGGACTACATTTTGCCGATGTGGATAAGCTTACTGGTGTCTTACACCATCTTGTTGGACTTGGTAATTCTGTCGTAGTAATTGAACATAATTTAGATGTAATTAAAAATGCAGATTATATTATTGATATGGGACCTGAAGGTGGCAGTGGGGGAGGTAAAATTGTAGATTGTGGGAGTGTAGCTGATATTATTAAAAATAAAGATAAAAGTGGTAGTTATACTGCCCAATTTTTAGCAAATGAACAATAGAGTTAATAATCTATAAATTACTCTTACTAAAAAATAGAGAGGCTCTCACTCAAGCTAATTAGTATAAGATAATCTAAATGGCTTTTCTATTTCATTTATATTTATAAATTGATAGTTTCATGATAGAATTATTCCTATAATGCCTAAATGATATGATGGTAAAATAAACTCATGTATAATAGTCATAATGTATTCATTCGCATAATTTAATCCTATTATATCCAATATCTGCTATTTTTTAATGCTAAACCTAATTATAGCATTGTCTTCAACTTTTTCACTTTTTACCTAAGCATAAATATAATGTATTGTTAGCCTAAAAGATAGAAGTTATCTTACAAAATATTGATAAAAGCTTTTTTTGTTTTTGCCTTTAAGTGTAAATTTTATTTTACAGATAAGCTACTATGATAGGCTATTATCACTACAACAAGTATTGGTTTTATATAAATCAAAATATTTTAGTTAGTCATATAGCCTATGAGAAACTATATATAATTTTACATGTGTTAGTATGGAATTTTATAGATGGGACTATATCTTAATGAAAGATGATTGAATATATTACTTAATATGTGTAGTGGTAAATAATATGGTTTTAATATTATTTTTCTTTCATTTTTATAGCATATAGAAACTATATTAGAGATATTAAAATTTTTCATAATATTTTATATTTTCTTATGCTACACAAAAATTGAGTATTAGTGGGACTAGAATAAGCTTTATAATTATATAATGTTTTCATGATATGCACACATCATACAATATAGCAATTACTAATGGCATTTTGTGTGTATTTTTGTAATATAGATTCAAATATCACTCACTTATAATTTATTTTTATGTAAAATAACATATTCATTTAGATACAATATTTAAATTTACATAAATTTCTATAATAAAATAGAGATGATAAATAAAACATAGTGGAAAAATGAAAATGGAGGCGATAATGTTTTATATTAAGAAAACATATATTAAGTATTTAGGTATTACTGCAAGTATAATAGCCGTATCTATGCAGTATATGCAAGCTTCTGGCTTTAGACTAAGCGAACAGAGTTTGAATGGAACAGCATTAAATTCAGCTTTTATAGCTGGGGCTTATGGAGCAGATTCTACATATTATAATCCGGCTAATATGAGTTTAGGTAAAGATAGTGATAAATGGGAGTTTGAATTTGATGGCTCTTTAATTATAATCCCGGGTTTTAGTTTTGATACAGAAAATAGAGATAAAGGGGGTAAAATTGGTGGCACTACACTCATTGGCTGTGCAGATCCTAAAAATAACTGCCCTGCAAGAGTTGGTGGTATGGCTAAAACTACTATATACCCTGTGCCAAAATTCTTTTTTAAATCCCGCTCTTATAAATTGCCTTTTGATATGACTACAAATTTTGGAGCTTCTCTTACTACACCTTCTGGTTTATCTATGGATTGGAATGGTGTAGTTGTAGGTTTGGGAGGTGTGGTGAGTAAAGCGATGATAGAATTTTATCGTGGTGTTTCTCGGGCGTGGAGAGTTTTT
>JARHZY010000012.1 GCA_029264655.1 Helicobacter sp.
AAGTTTTTACTAGTAGGTGCTAGTCTTAAATACAATATGAGCAACAAATTTTGATACCTAAGTTTAATGTAAAAGAAATTAGATATTCACCAATTACTTCTAAAATATAGGTAATTATTGAAGCATAGATGAATTAAATCAAGCAAGTATTATAAGTGATAATTTTGCAAGTAATTTATTACTGAAAGAATTAAGTGGGCTAGATTATTTTTAATAATTTTATACAACATGCATTAAACAATAAAATCACTATGCATAGTAGATAATAAACTACATATTAATAAAATAGCAATGGATTCTATATCTTCTAGCGTCATGGGTGTTTTTGTATTCTTTTTTAATAATCTAAATAAATCAATTAAAACATTCATATAATTTCCTTGTAATAATTGAAGATATTAATGTGATACCTATATGACTTGCAATTAAGCCTATTTATGTATATTGCAGTGATTAAAGCTATACATCTCATATAAAACTTATTTTATAGACTATATTTGCCTTATTATTATTTTGGCATAAACTCAATAGTCATACCATTGCGTAAGATACTTGCATTATAGTTATCAGTAATAAGCACATGACGCACAGATAATGGCAAATTAATTTCATAGGTTGTTTTGGAATTTGTAAGCATAATAATATCAAGTGGATTCATAGCATTATCAAAGACAAGTATCTTTGGATACCATGCATCAGTATTATCTTTTGGTGTAATTTGTAAGATACCGCTGCTATTAAATGTAAGCCAATATTTACCATTAATTTGTGTTAGTGTATTCGTGCCTTTTGTGAGTGTCTTTGCTATCATAATATTTGATTGCTGCAAGCTTATATCATATACCCAATGTGTAGCATTTTGCCTTTGCACATCAACGATTGCATAACCACGCTTTGCAAGGTTATTAATCATTACAAGTGGATCAATGCTTGATTCTGCATTTAATGTGTATGTTAATGTTAATTTATTATTCATTTTTGTTGCTTCTGTTATGTAAAAATAAGAATAGCCCATGTTACTTAGAATATTACTTGCACTATATGCAAGGAAAGTAAAACTTGGTTCTTTATCTGTAGTTTGTATTGCATTAAGACGCAATGTAATTGAAACATTACTAGGTTTTGTCAGTCTTAGTGTAAGTAACCCATTATTTTTTAACGCTGTTAGCACTTTTACCACATTAATATTTTTTCCTTGATAGAATGCATTTTCATTGGCAAAAATCTTTTGTATAAATTTTTGATTAGCTTCATAATTATTTTTTGGTATAAGACTCTGCACTTTTTGTTGTAATTGGTTTGCCCATAATCCATTGTAAATAAAAAATATAGCAAGGCATATTTTATATATTTTACCCATTATTTACCCCCTAATGCCCTATATTCTTTTTGTGTGATGATTCTCATACCTTGTGTTTTATCATAAAGCATATAAGTTACACTTTTTTGATTATATTCAAAGCTTTTGCCATTTGCTTCTATAGTGAAGACTGCATAACCAAAATGAAATGCAGTTGGATTGGTAATTGTCAATGTAACAGGTGTTTGCTTAGTGTATTTATCACCGCGTGCTTTTGTGATAGTATCTACCCATGCAAACCATACATCTTGTTTTGGTGTGATTGTGAGTGTAATGGCTTGTTCATCGTTGTGCGTTGATTCTGTTTTTTTATTATCTGCTGGCGATGTTTCTTGTGTTGGTGTAGAATCTTGTTGGGTTTGTATCTCTTGTGCAGTGTTATTGTTTGCTGTGTTTTCTATTATATTGCTTTTTCTTTCATTCTCTTTATCATTAAGGGCATCATAAAGTGAAATGGTTGGATATGTTTGTTTAATGTCTTTTTCAACAATTTGCTTTTGGGTATTATTATGTTCAGTAATTTGTTTTTCTTGTGTATTGGTAGCACCAATAAAATAGATTCCAAAGACTATTAACAAGACAATGACAATAGCGATAAAAGCAATGATAAATGTTTTATACGAAGTTTGTTGCTTTGGCATACTAATTTCTATATTCATGCTGCTTAATTGCCGTTTTGTATTTGCTGTTTGTGGGTTTTTTGCTTTTGGTGTAAATGGTTGTTGTGCTGTATTTGTTGTTAAAGATTGTGGCGTAGCTATATCTGTGTTTATTTGTAGATTTTTATCTTCTCGAGTAGTGTTTGGTGTGGTTTCAGAAGTCTTAGAATCTTTTTGGATATTTGGTTGCCTATAGGCATCATATTCTTTTACCCATTCGCTTAAATCAAGTTGTAATTCACGCTCAAGAATCTTAATAAAGCCATGTGCTCTTGTAGGATCAATGCTATCAAACTTTTTATCTAAAATATCACGCAATCTCACTATCGTAATTCTTGTTTTGCGATGGATTTCTTCAATATCCATTTGTTTTAATATATCAAAATCAGCCATAATATTCCTTTTTTATATGTTGAATCCTATCGATTAATATACCAGTAGCAACACTTGCATTAAGCGAATCAAAACCATTATGCATTCTAATATGCATAACAGAATCAAGCTTATATAAAAGTTTTTGTGTTAGCCCGCTATCTTCTCGTCCAATAAAAAGTATCCATTTATTTGGTGTAGATTTTAAAAGCTTTAATTCACTGCTTTTACCTGCTCCAATAAGTGTAAAATCATGTGCTTTTGCTTCATGTGCAATATCAAGGCTTGATTTATGAAAGCCAAAGGGCATATCAAGTAATGCACCACTGCTTGCACGAAAAATACCTTCTAATGCTTGCGTATGCAACATATCTCTATCACTTACAATCACACCACCAACACCAAGCCCGTATGCCGTGCGGACAATAGCCCCAATATTACCAATATCACTTACCCCACACAATACAATCAAGCTTTGGTATGTAAATAATGTTTGCAATGGTGTGTAACTTATGGTTGCAATGCGTGCAAACACTCCTTGATGATTTCTTCCATGTGCAAGGCTTTGTGCCTTTTTGTTATCTATGCGTAAAATTGGCACACCAAGCTTTTTTAACCGCCCAAATAAAGGCTTTGCTATCTCTTTTGCCAAATAAATCTCTTGAATATGTGTAGGTGCATGTTCCACTACATATTCAAAACATTGCTTACCAAAAACAATCATTATTAGAATCCACATGCCATTAAAAAATATTTCATGTAATGCTACCATAAAAAACCCACAATTTTACTCCAACCTTACAAATAAATGTTTCATATGAAGAGAATATTTCATAATAAGCTTTTGTTCATATGTTTTTTACTCTTACAAAAAGCTATCAAGATAAAAAAACACGCTATAATGTAAGCAATTATTTCTTATCCTTGTATGAAAGAAAGAAAAATACATGGTAAAAAATATTTGAATTAGGAGTTTATTATGGGTAAAAAAATGAGTGCTGGTTTAAAGTTTAGAGAAGCGTTAAAAGCTAACCATCCCTTACAAATACTTGGTGTTATTAATGCATATTCTGCAATACAAGCGACAAGAGCTGGAGCTAAAGCCTTATATCTTAGTGGTGCAAGTGTAGCAAATGCAAGTGTTGGAGTGCCTGATTTAGCGATTACAAGACTCGAAGATGTGTTAATTGATGTGAGACGCATTACCAATGCAGTTGAAACCCCATTATTAGTAGATATGGATACAGGGTTTGGAAGTGTTTTTAATATTCATAGGACAATCAAAGAATTAGTTAAAGCAGGAGCAGCGGCAGCACATATAGAAGATCAAATAGCACAAAAGCGTTGCGGACATCGTCCAAATAAAGAGCTTGTAAGTAAAGAAGAAATGTGTGATAGGCTGCTTGCTGCAGTAAGTGCACGCGATGAAGTAGATGAAGATTTTGTTATTATGGCACGCACCGATGCACATGCTATAGAGGGGCAAACAAGTGCAATTGATAGAGTATGGTCATATGTTGAGGTTGGTGCTGATATGATTTTTGCTGAAGCTATCCATACGCTTGAGGAATATAGTGAATTTGTAAAGCATGTCGATGTGCCTGTTTTAGCTAATATTACAGAGTTTGGTAAAACCCCATATTTTACAACTAAAGAACTTCATGAGGTAGGTGTCCGTATGGTGCTATATCCACTCTCTGCATTTCGTGGTATGAACAAAGTAGCAAATGAAATCTTTGAAGATATTATTACAAACGGACACCAAAAAAATAGTCTCCATAAAATGCAAACAAGAGAAGAGCTTTATGAAACCCTTGATTATTATAAATATGAAGAAAAGTTAGATATACTTTTAAATAAACGCAAACATAATAAAGAGGATAGGAGTTAAAATACCTATATAAGTTTTCATTGTGTAATAGTGATATAAATATCATTATTATAGAAATTTTCTTTGTTTGCATAGAAATTATTATAAAAGCAATTACTACAAATGCATTATATACTACAAGCCCATCTATTGATTCTATATATTGTTCTCTATAATTTTAAAATATATGGAGATAGGCTGTTACACTATATAAATATCTTATGAAATATATAAAGATAAAAAACTTAGCATCTCATTTTACAAAAAAGTTAAACAAATAAAAAGACTGCAAAAAACAACAATATATGTAGTTAAAAACAAGCGATAGTAAAGGCACACACTCTTTTTATACTTTACCCTAAAATCCACTAAAATTACGCTCTTTAGATATTTAAAAAGTTTAGGCAATGGCTTAATAAGTTGTTAAATACAAATATTGCATCTTTTATGTAGCTTTTTATAAATGAGCTGCTATGAAAATATGTAAAAATATTTTTTTGTAAAAGCTTTTGCATGGATTCTAATCAATTAAAAACTTGCTTAAATGAATTTTTTAAACTTTGTCCTTATGGAAGATATAAGAAAATCATTAATATTTTTACAAGACTTTTGTGAGTATAGAGTAGGATGTAAGTTTGCTAATTTATCTTTAAAGATTCTGGTAATGGGATTTATGTTAATATAGAAAATGTATATATACGCTTTATTGCTTTAAATCATATAATAAAGCTAGTATAAGACATAATGAATCAAAAATGTTTTTAGCATTGATTTATGCGAGTCATTGAAGTTATATTGCAACTTTTGGACACTTTTTAATTGTGAAAATAGTATATTGTTAAGGCTTTAGGATTTGATAGCAATAAATATACATATATTGACATTAAATGCGATAATAAAAAAGAATGAGCTTTTGATAATTTCGTATTAGCAAGCATGCAATTATTTATTATTCCAGATGGATTATGAATAGGTGAAGCATGCAGTATGCAATAGGAGCATATTTACTTAGAAACAAATACTTTTGCATTATTTAACAACAAAACTAAGCTTAAAGATAACCTACCACTTAACCATATTAATACAAACAATATATGTTAAAGAAATTAATAATACTATGGTAAAATCGGAGATTATAAAAGGAAATATAAGTTTAATATTGGTGATACTTTTGCATTTAAGTATCGCAACTATATATGATAAAAAGCAATAATATTATATATTTTGTTATACAAATGCGTTATAAAAGCAAGATTTTACAAATTTTTAAACTATTATGCAAAATATTTTAAACAATTTACATATATTTTGTGTATTGTATAACTATATCTTTACTATAAACTTATACGCAGCAATAGAATGATGAGGTAGTGATATTAATTTAAAAAAGCACTTTGTCAATATAAAAGATTAACAATACAATTGATATAAAACTATAAACACATAAATAGCAGTTTTTAGCAGAATGAAAACAGAATGTTTAAAGAAAAATATGGAGGACTACTTATTAAATCATTCTAATAGCTATTTAAACATTTTATTAATGTATGTTTAAAAGATATAAACTTTAGTTAAAAACATAATAAGCATTAATACTTTTTACAAGATTGACTATAAAATACTATATTTTAGATTTACTTTATTCTTCCATAATAATACAAGTCTTTGCATATTATGGAGTGGCTTTTACAAAGAATTTACCGCTTAGATACCTGTATTCTAGTATTTGAAAGCATTAATAGAACAAAATGTTAAGTATGATGCAATTTGTCTATTTTGTGTTTGATATTTTGCTTTTTATTATATTCTTATTTTTGTTACTTCAACTATTATCAAGTCAAACTCTTTAATGCATCTGTTGTTATGCTGCAATCATTATCTTTTGAAAAATTGCTACTCCTTTTCTAGATATGATTTAACTGCTTTTGGGTTTTTAAGTTGATCTCTAGAATTAGCTATATTCTTTATTTCTTAAGATTTTGCGTAGTTTTTGTAATATTTTCAATACAAAAATTATACTTTTTTAGCATTGACTTTTTGAGATTTTATTAAATCTATGTGCTTTAAGTCATAGATTTAAGTAGATATTGTGGGCTTGATTGTATATGAAACATTGGCAATATAATGTTTTTGTCTCTTCTCTATCCAAATAGATTCTATGCAACATATTTTATATATAAATAACTCACTTTTGGTAGTCTTTTGCATAAAATTTTGCTCTCATACCTACCCTACAATGCGGCAAAATATCAGGTTTTTCGATATAAAGAGTAAGCGTTGTAATGTTTGGAAATGTTTGTATGCATTGCAAGGCAATATCATGTAATGCTTCTTCAAGTAATTTATATTGTTGTGTTTGCATACATTGCATAATATAATTTGCAACATTTGCATAATCTAGATAAGAAGTAGAATCTATGTAATCATATTTTATCTTTGCATTAACACGAACTCGTTGTGCTTTTATCCTTTCTTTAGGCAAGATTCCAATAATTGTCTCAAAATATAAATCTTGAATAAAAATACACATTTGCATAGATTTTATATACTCCTTTTGAAAATTTACATATATTTTAGAATCTATTTGTTTAACTTTATAAAATATAGGTAGAATTATCCCTTTAATCTCAAGCCAATTTTACAAAAAAGGAAGAGTATGCTACGTTTTGCTCCATCACCAACAGGTGATATGCATATTGGTAATTTACGTGCCGCTATTTTTAACTATATTATGGCAAGAAAACTTAAACAAAAATTTATCATTCGCATTGAAGATACAGATATAGAACGCAATATTGAAGGAAAAGATAAAGAGATTCTTGCACTTTTACAAACATTTGGCTTGGCATTTGATTCTGTAATTTACCAAAGTGATAATTTTCCCTTACATAGAGATTTGGCACTAAAGCTTATAAAAGAAAAAAAGGCATTTTATTGTTATTGCTCTAAAGAATTTTTAGAAGAACAAAGAGAACATGCAAAAGCACGCAAAATTGCTTTTCGTTATAAAGATGAGTGGGCTGAACTTGAAAAAGGAACAAAGACAACAAGCCCAATTATACGCCTATATGCCAATCAAGCAGTAAGCTTTATAGATTCTATAAAGGGTAAGATTGCGTTTCAAGCAAATGAAATTGATAGCTTTGTTATCATGCGTAATGATATTCCTACTTACAATTTTGCATGTAGCATTGATGATAAAGAAATGAGCTATATTATACGAGGTGAAGACCATATTAGCAATACACCAAAACAAATACTCATTAAACATGCACTTGGTTTTGGTGATAATGTGCATTATGCACATTTACCCATCATTCTTAATGAAGAACATAAAAAAATGTCAAAAAGAGATCAAGCATCAAGTGTGCAATGGCTGTTAGCACAAGGATTAGAGGCAAAAGCAATTGCAAATTATCTTATCTTATTAGGTAATACAAAGTTGGAACAACAAATTGGTGAATTATTTAGTTTAGAATCTTGTATTGAATATTTTTGTCTTGAAAAAATAGCAAGTAATCCTGCACAATTTGATTATAAAAAAATGGCACAAATCAGTAGAGATATATTACGGCAAAAAAAACCAAATACTTTTTATTCACTTTTTACGCATTTAGAGGCACAGCGTATGGAATCTCCCCAAAATTTTGATGCACTCATTACACTTTGTTTGGGTGAAGTTGGCACACAAAAAGCACTCAAAGAACATATAGATTCCATATTTTTATCTATAACACAAAAAAGAGAATTGCTTTCATCTTTTCATGATGAGTTTGATACAATCGTTGCTCTTTTACGCAAACATAGCGACAAGCTTGCAACATGGGATTATGCTACATGTAAAGATTTTATTGTAGCACAAAGTGGTTTAAAAGGGAAAGCACTCTTTAAGCCGTTGCGTATGATTTTAAGCGGGCAAGAGCATGGTATTGAGCTTGATAAGCTTTATTGTGTTATACAACCTTATATGGATTATCTTTTAAGGAGCTAGTTATGGGATTAATACTTAATGCAATTGGCAATATACTTTCATGGGTGATTACTATTTATTGTTGGGTAATTTTTATTAGTGCAATCTTACATCTTGCTAGAGCTGACCCATATAGCCAACTCATGGACATTTTAAACAGATTGACATATCCAGCTTACGCCACATTGAAACGTTTTATTAAAACAGAATTTAATGGCTTAGAATTTGCACCATTTATTGTTATTCTTATATTACAATTTATTAATCTTACACTTGTACGTTTTCTCACTGCATTTCATTAATAAAAAGGTTTTTCATGCGTTATCTCATTGCTTTATTATTAATAATAAATATAGGTTATGCTGATAGTATTATAGATTTTGGCAAGCAAGAAACAAAAGCTTATAAACCCTATGCTACAAAATCTCCAACAACTACACAAAATGTATACACCGCACAAACATTACCTATAAATACACAAACTAGCAACACCGCACAAACCACCCAACATACTATAACCAAATCTAGCACGCCAACACATAAAGGGAATAATCTCAAAGGGAGAGCATTTTTTGATTATTATATTAAAGGAAAACCAAAGGGTATTGTGCGGGATTTTTATATTTGGCAATATTTAAATGAAAATACATTAAATGCAGCACAAATCAACGAAGCATACCAATTATTAAATGCCAAGAACCCATATTTACGCAAGACATTGCACAATCTTGGCAAAACAGAAAAGATGCCCCGCGATGTTGCATGTGGCAATATGAATATACAAACTGCCTTACAACAAGATAATGCATGCCTTGCAATCTCTGTACGTGGTAGGCTTGCTGCCTTTAAAACACTTAAGGCAAAAGAAAGAGAAGCAGTTATTAATCGACTTGGCAAAACATATCCAGATACCATTAAGGCAATTAAGATTCTAGCGACACCTGAACGCACAAGCCAACTATTTAATGAAAATGCAATTGTATTTAGCATGGTATATCATGCTTTAAACGCCAATGAAAAAAGCAAAATGAAAAGTAAGAATCCAGACCAAGACCTAAAGCGTTTAAGCACATATAAAACGCAAGGATTCTATAATATTTTAAACTCTATTGCCCTTGATTCTAAAATGAGTAATCTCAAGCAAATGCTTTTGCAAAGTAACCTTACTGAAGTGCCACATAATACGCTTTTTTTACTTGGTATTAATGAGTTGCGTTTTGGTTCAAAGCATAAGGCATTAGAATACTTTAAACATGCTAAACAAAAATCAACCAACGCATTTTTTGTTGATAGGGCAGCATTTTGGCAATATCTTGTTAGTAAAGATAAGCGGTATTTAGAAGAATTATTGCAAAGCAAACATGTTAATATCTTTAGCATTTATGCTACACAAACACTTCAAAGACAACCAAAATATACTATTATTACACATTTACCATCTCTTGCTTTAACAAACCCACCATTTGATATTCGTGATCCTTATGTATGGCAAAATATTGTAAATACAATGCTCCATACAAGCGACCCAACAAAACTTGCCAAAGTGATTCCATATTTTTCATATAAAGAAACAATGCCCCAACTCGCCTATCTTATGCAAAAAATTGACAAATATGCAACAAATTATTACATTATGCCCTATGAAGGACTAGTGCAATGGCGATCTAAGGAAGAACAAAGCCTTGTGTTTGCTATAGCTAGACAAGAAAGCTATTTTATCCCAACTCTCATTTCACGTTCATTTGCACTTGGCATTATGCAAATAATGCCAGCAAATGTTAAACCATTTGCCAAAGAAATGGGACGCACTGATATAGAATACAACGATTTATTTGACCCAAAAATTGCATTAGAAATGGGGAGGCATTTTATCAAACAATTACAAAGAGAATACAAACATCCGCTTTTTGTAGCTTATGCTTATAATGGGGGACCGGGCTTTTTACGTCGAACGCTTGCTAAAAATGAATTATTTTTAAAAAATAGAGAATATGAACCATGGCTTAGTATGGAACTTATCCCCCTTGAAGAATCTCGGTATTATGGCATGCGTGTGTTGGCAAACTTTATTGTGTATGAAAAATTATTTGGAAAAGATATTAATCTTGAATCGCTATTATCTGAAACGTTACGCTATAATAATCCAAATATTACACATTAATGTATCACTTCATAGCACAAAAATCATAAAATATAAAAGAAATTCTTGTTATTTAGCTTATTGTCATTAGTTTTGCATTATAATGGAGATTTATTTAATTTTGAAAGGGGACATTATGAAAAAGATATGTATAGGCATGTGGCTATGTTGTGCTTTCTTGCAGGCACAAATAAATCGTATTGTAACTATTGATGGTTTCACATCGCCCCAAGCTATCACAATGACAAATCTTAGTGTTTTTGTCAGCAACACAAATAATGCAGATTTTGTTAAAAATGGTAGCGGATTTATCAGTAAATTGGATAGAACCGGAAAAATAATTGATTTACAATTTATAGCAAATCTCAATGCTCCGCGTGGCATGGCAATACTTGATAATATCTTATATGTTGTTGATATTGATACACTTAAAGGTTTTAATCTCACAACAAAAAAGCAAATGCTTAATCTACCTATTAGCGGAACAAATTCATTAAATGATATTGTTATAAAGGACTCTTCTGTATTGCTTGTAGCAGATAGTGAAACAGGGCTTATTTTACTCATTGATTTAAAAAAGAAAAGTTATTACACTTTTGTTGCAATAGAGAATAATTTAGGCACATTACAAAATATGGCTATAGATAAAAAATTTCTCTATGTAAGCACATTTGATAAACAGCACGCAAAAAGCCGCATTTTGCGTATTAACATACAAACAAAAGAAATTGGTGTAATCCATGAGTTTTCTGAAAAAATTAGTGGTATTGAATTAACTGAAAATGGTGGTATTATCGTAGCTAGTTGGGGACGAAATAATGAAGGCAAACTTTATAAAATAGCTAAAAATACAACCATATATACCATTGATTTAGATGAATATTTGCAAGGTCCAACAAAATTTTGGCTTGATTCTCAAGCTATATGGATTCCAAATACACTCAACCATAAAGTGCAAAAAATTACACCAGAACAATAAATATAGCTTTTATGTAAAGCTTGCTTATCCTACCAAATAGATCGCTTATGTGGTATAAAAAATACTATTCATATAATCTATTAATTTTTTTGTTGAAGTGAAATTAGAGATATTCTCATTAAGGAATCTCTTTGTAATATATTTTCTAATAAGAAGAATAACATGGCTGATAAGAAAATTACCTCTAAAGATAATAGCACTAGTCAGTAGAATCCAAATAAAGGCATATCGAGCATAAATAAGCGGTAAAAACAAAAGTATCTAAATCAGAAAAAATAAATTATCTAACTTATTTTATGAATAATTTTGATTAATTACTATTGTATTTAGTGGCAATGTTGTTATAGATAATACAGGAATTAATATAAAGATGGCTATTATTTTGTTATTTTATCTTTGTTGTTATCTATATGAATTTTTTGAATACGATATTCTTACATATTTTTTTACAAAGTTTTTGCTTAACAATTTTTATTTTTTTTACATTTTTCAACTCTAAAATGATAAGATTGCATATACAACAGCATAATTCAGCTTTTATATCATGTGTTTTTCTTTTATTTTATGTATTATAAATTGCATACCTATAGAATAGTTTCTATAATATAAGCTTGCTATTTTTTGCATGTAACTACTTTTACAGCTTTATATATACATTACAGAAAGTATATTATTAGCCTTGTATTAAAGCATAATAATATTACATATTTTTTGTTTTTCTCCAATCAATTATAAAAGCCATAAACCCAATACATGCTATTATTCCTAAGGGCAGTATAGGGGACATATAACGTGATGTTATCGCGGGTGTGAAAAGCACGATAAATAATGCACTAAAAAATCCTGCAAAAGCAACACTAAAGCTAAACATAAGTAAAGCATTACGCATCTGTTGTTTCCATAACCACACTATACAAGAAAGTATCATAATACTAAAACTAAGTAACACACCCCACATGTGATTCAATAATAACCGATGTTCATAAAGAAAGCTATATATTTTTTCTCTCATTGGTGTGAAAGTAATACTGCGTTCATTTTCTGGAAAAGTATTTACAATTTCTCCATAAATTTCCATTACAGGCTTATTTTGCAATACCTTGCTATCAAACATATAATCTGGCATTTGTATCCACATAGCTTTTAAAAATCTTAATTCATGTTTAATAAAATTAACTGGATACTTGCTAATAGCCTTTATCCATTGTGTATAGAGTCTATCAAGTTGTCCATCAGGAAATGGACGCTCTGGTCTCCAGTTCCATGATGTGAAAGGATCTGCAAAAAGAGGATGTATAGCGTATAATTCTTTAACATCATTCCAATCTTTATTTGGATAATACCACTCTTGTTTAAAACAACTGCTATCATCAGCAGGAATACAAGCCCCAGCAATTTGATGTAAAAATACA
>JARHZY010000061.1 GCA_029264655.1 Helicobacter sp.
CTACACCAACAAACAAGCAATTAAAAAAGCTTATTTGAATAAGGCTTTAAACAATAAGCATAAATTCTCATAGCACATATATAAAAAGCATCGCATATAAAACCTTATATTTGTATTATCAAAGCCCAATAATAAAGAATAATATTTATTGCATAAATTAAATACTTAGAGTGCTAGAAAATTAAGCTATAATATACAAAGATTCTATAAAGGGCTTGTTATGTTAAATTTTAAACAAATAATAGTAAGCTTTATCTTATGTAGCATAGTAGCATTAGCAAATAATGTAGGGCATACAAAACAAGTAAATGCTAACAAAGCAAATAACTTAAAAGAATGTAAAAACGAACAAGATAGAATACAAAGTTGTGTTGAAAAAAATATGATGAAAAAAAGATGGTGCGGTAGATGGTATTGCAAAAAACATATTATGAAAATGGTAATCTTTGGAGTGAAGCCCATTTAAAAATGGTAAAGTAAATGGTGGAGTAAATTTGTAACAAATCTCTTAAACTCTTTAAAAATTATAATATATATACTTTTTTATTTTAAATAGCATTAATATTACGATTTTGTATGATTATGAAGTATTCTATCATGAGAATAAACAATCTTTAGCAACAATCACCTATAAAAACGATAAACTAATAAAAGGTAAATGTGTTAATAACAAAAAGATTGATAATAATGCATTAAATTCTATAAATGGTGTAGAAAGTTCGACAAAATATGTAGTAAATAGTTAAAGGCATATTGCAAGTAGCATACATAAAAAACTATAAGCAAAAGCACCTTAATGGCAAGGTATAAATTTTATAATGTATTGTTTGTTACTCCAGAGATCCATTGCATATAGGCTTTATGTGGCTTCTTTACAGCATGCATATAAATTTGTGGGGTATCATAGCTATGATGCTTTAATAAGCATTTTTTAATTTTTTTGTAATATTGCTTTTTGGTTTTCATTATAAGTAAAATTTCTTTATTATTGCAAAGTGCTTCTTCCCATATATACATACTCTTTATTTTATGCATTTGTATGCAAGCTACAAGTCTCTTTTTCAATAAAAGCTTTGCAAGCTTACTAGCTTCCTTTTTTGTCGGTGTGGTTGTATAAATAAGTATAAGCATAATATCTCCTTAAAAATACTGATTATAAAGTAATTTTATACAAATAATAAGAGAAACACAAACAACAAGGGGCTTAATAATCTTAATACCATAACGCAATGCAAGCCTTGAACCAATATTTGCACCAATAAATTGTCCTATCCCCATAATAAAGCCAAGCAACCATAATATATGCCCGCCCAGAGCAAATACTAGCATAGAAGCAACATTAGAAGTAAAATTAAAAAGTTTTGCGTGTGCTAATGCAGTCTTTAAGCCATAACCCCCAAGTCCAATCAATGCAAGCATTAAAAATGAACCTGTGCCCGGACCAAAAAAACCATCATAAAAACCAATACAGCCAAGCACAGCATAAAGCAAGGTGTGCCCATAACGCACAGCCCTTTGATCTTCGCTTATCTTTGGTGAAAAAAGAAAATAAAATGCAAAGATAATAAGCAAAAACGGGATACATTTTGCTAAAAAATCTGTGTTTAAAATGCGTATCAATAATGTGCCACAAATTGCACATAAAAATACGCAAAAAATTGGGACAATATTATCTTTAATGGTTAAATGCTTCTTTTTATAAAAGTGTAATGTAGCAGAGAAGCTACCAAAACAGCTTTGCAGTTTATTAACACCAAGAGCTTGGTGTGGTGGGATACCAGCAAGTAATAATGCAGGGATTGTAATCATGCCGCCGCCGCCTGCAATAGAATCTATAAATCCTGCAACAAAGGCAGCACAAAACAATACAATATAAAGCTGCAAACCTATATCTTCAAGCACAATATTCCCTTGTAACAATCTATATAATAAGAAGTAAAAAACATATTGTAACACAATATAGATGAAAAAACAAATAATGCTATATGGGGAAATAACAACAAAAATTACATTATATTATATGCTATTTGCATAAATGTTAAACACATTATGGCGTTTGTTGCTTTAGATAAGCTTCTTTTACGGCTTGTGCGACAACCTTACCCACACGTTTATCAAGTGCACTAGGTATAATATAATCTTCTTGGAGTTCATTTTCTTGTATTAAATTTGCAATAGCTAGAGTAGCTGCTTTTTGCATTTCATTGGTAATGCATTTTGCCATACAATCAAGTGCACCGCGGAAAACACCCGGAAACACCAATACATTATTAATTTGGTTGGGAAAATCAGAGCGTCCTGTCGCTACAATTTTTGCACCTCCAGCACGTGCCTCACTTGGCATAATTTCTGGCACAGGATTCGCCATAGCAAATACAATTGCATGAGATGCCATACTCTCAATCATAGCCTTATCTGCCATTTTTGGACCAGATACACCAATAAAAACATCTTTATTAGTAATTACTTCACGCAAATTTCCACTTTCATTATATTTATTTGTAAGTAATGCCATTGCTTTTTGTTCCTCATTAAGCCATATTGCATCTTTACAAACTGCACCTTTACGCCCTACAAGCACAACATTACCTACATGAAAACTTAAAAGTAACTTAGCGATAGATATTCCAGCAGCACCCGGACCACTTACAACAACATTAATCTCCTCCATTTTTTTACCAACAATTTTTAAAGCATTAAGCAATGCTGCAACACAAGCGATAGCCGTCCCATGTTGGTCATCATGAAAAACAGGTATATCAAGCATTGCTTGCAATCTTTTCTCAATTTCAAAACATCGTGGAGCGGCAATATCTTCAAGATTAATACCACCAAAACATGGTGCAATATTCTTAATGGTTTCAATGATTGCCTCTGTATCTTGTGTATCAAGACAGATTGGAATAGCATCAACATTCCCAAATTCTTTAAATAAAATCGCCTTGCCCTCCATAACAGGCAATCCACTTAAGCCACCGATATTTCCAAGCCCAAGCACAGCACTACCATCAGTAATAACAGCAACACTATTTCCCTTTGTAGTATAAGTATAGGCATTTTGCTTATCTTTTTGTATCGCTCTGCATGGCTCTGCGACACCGGGTGTATAAGCAAGTGCTAAATCATCTTTACTTTCTAATTGCACTTTAGAAGCAATCGCAAATTTACCTTTATGCTGTGCATGAAATTCTAAACTCCGCTCATATATGCTTTTCTTCTCTTCACTCATATAAATGCTCCCATCTCATATCAATACAATATTATAAAATTGGATTCTATCTGAATAGAAGTAATGTTATTTGATGAAAGCATGACTTTAGTTTGTAATGCATGATGAGGTTACTTATTGTTACGCATACTGCAAAAAGATAATAATTTTTATACAATATATCCAATATAGCACCTCTCCTTACATTTAGAATCTTTTTAGATTCACATCATCTAATATTCTAGTAGCTACAGAATCTACTGCTCTACTTATTTCTTCTGATTTGTTTGCAATCTCTACATTTTGTTGTGTAGCTGTTTCTAGTTGTGAGATTGTTTCATTTATTTGACTAATACCTTGTGATTGTTCCTTTATAGAATCTGCCATATCATTGATACTTTGCACTAAGATATTTGTATTTGCCTCTATTTCTCCTAAACTCTTTTGAGTTCTTTCTGCTAGTTTTCTTACTTCATCTGCAACTACTGCAAAGCC
>JARHZY010000041.1 GCA_029264655.1 Helicobacter sp.
AATAATCCCCATAGCATCATTAGTGTTTGCTATTGCTTGACCTAATGCACTTGCTTGACTTCTCAAGCTATCTGCAATAATCATACCTGAAGCATCATCTGCTGCCTTGTTGATTCTCAAACCTGAACTTAATTTTTCCAAAGAATCTTTCAAACCTCTTTGGGTAACAACTGAATTAACATGTGCGTTTAACGCATTTATATTAGTATTTACTTGAAAAGCCATCTTATGCTCCTTAATTGTTGTGTTGTCTTTAAGTCTTTCTTGTCTTGTTGCAAACTAAATCGGCATTTTTCATTTCTTTGTTGAATATTTTTTAATTTTTATCAGGATTACAACATGAGTATAACAAGCAATCTCCCCCTATGCTTGGCATAGAACAAACAAATAAAAATACAAAAAAACCAAACAATAGAATCACATAAAAACATTATTGAATACTCTAGTGCTTACAATAAAAGTGAGATAATATATAAAAAGTGTTCGATAAAATACAGAATAATATATTATAATTTCGTAATACTCTATGATTGCAAGTTATAACAAGAAACTTTATATTGCAGACTAATATGAAGTTAAAATGCATATCACAAGGATTGTCCAACAAAATATATGTATTATATGAGTTAAAAAGCAATGAGTATTAATTTAGATTCTATATGAGGTGAGCTATGAGACATTATAAAATCACGGCAAAAGGAAAAGTGCAAGGCGTAGGATTCCGTAATTTTACAAAAGCATATGCAGATTCTAAAGGCTATAAAGGAAGTGTTCAAAATCTTTGCAATGGGCATGTAGAAATCTTTGTTTCACTTGATGATTTAGGTTTATTTTTAGAAGCCTTACAAAAAGGTAATGGTAGAATGCAGGCAAGCTCGTTCGAAGTAGAACACATAGCACCTTTACAATTTTCAAGCTTTGAGGTATTGCGTTAATGTATATTATATTATCACTCATTGATATAATTACCTATTTGCTTTTTATCTTTGCTATAACATATTATCTTGCAACAACATTGCAGTGGTATAACTATAGTTTTATACGCATTCTTACAAAACACCATAAAGCTATATGGCATATTTACTATTGTATAGTGCCTATTGTATTGTATGCCACATTATCATTATGCTATCATGGCATACTTTTTTATGGATATTTTTATACAATCTATTTGCCAATTTTATTTATATGGCATCATAACCTTGATAAAAAACTTGTATGGACAGCACGGATAAAACGTCTTTTTGCAATTATATTGTGTTTAAGCATGCTTAGTAAATATTTGCTTATAGTTATGGCAATAGATACTTCATATAGACAAGTTTATTTAATTTTGCCACTCATATTTGGCTTTTTGTGTGCTCATTTATGTGAAAAAATCTTATTTCAATATTATGCAAAACTTGCATATAATAAACTACAAACATTAAAAAATCTAAAGATTGTTGCAATTACTGGGAGCTATGGTAAAACAAGCACCAAAAATTTTATTGCACAAATTTTACAACAAAAATTCAACGTCTATGCAACACCGCGTAGCGTTAATACATACAAAGGATTGGTAGCAGATATTAATCAAAATATTAATGATACTCATGAAATATATGTAGCAGAAGCAGGGGCACGCCAAATAGGCGATATTAAAGAAATTGCTACATTATTACAACACCATTATGCTGTAATTGGCAAAATAGGACACGCACATATTGAATATTTCAAAAATATTGAGCTAACAACACAAACAAAGTTTGAAATGCTATATTCATCTCGCTTATTACAAGCATTTGTGCAAAAAGAAAATATTTATCCAAAAGATATACCACAACAATTTGCAACAAATATGCAAAAGATTATACCTTATCCGCCTATATTGAAAGATATAGAATCTACCTTAGATAAAACATCTTTTAGTATGCAATTAGATTCTGTATTTGTGCCTTTCACATGCAATATATTAGGACGATTTAATATCGATAATATTGCAGTAGCAATCATGCTAGCAAAAACTTTAGGCATGGAAACACATGTTTTACAAAAAGCAGTCCAACAACTACAACCAATCCCACATAGACTGCAAAGGATAAATACACCACATAAAATTATTATTGATGATAGTTTCAATGGAAATCTTGAGGGTATGAGTGAAGCTATTCGTCTAGCTTCTTTGCATGATGGTCGCAAAGTGATTGTAACACCGGGATTGGTCGAACATGATGAAAAAAGCAATATTGCATTAGCCCAACAAATTGATAAAGTCTTTGCCCTTGTTATTATTACAGGTGCTTTAAATGCACAAATCCTTGATACACATATTACAACACCGCAAAAAATCATACTTAAAGATAAATCAAAACTAGAGCAAATCCTAGCAGAAACAGGGCAAGCAAATGATTTAGTGCTCTTTGCAAATGACGCACCAAACTACATTTAGGCTATGGATTCTATTATTATTTGAATGCGTAGCTTAAATAACTATATGTTATTAACATCTCGTTTTCTTTTTATTTTTTAAAATCTTGCTTGATAGTGGTTGCCATTTACCAACAAAGAAGCTTACTTTTTTAAAGATCTATTTTGTTTTTTTAAATGTTGTTATCCCTTCATTTAAGGGTGGAGTAGATTCTCACATTACTTTGCTATATAGCCTAGTGCATGTATTAAGTGTTGTAGTAATTTTTCATTAATCCTATTTGCTTTTTATAGCATAGTTAATGGTAGCAATATTGGTATCTTTATATATGCCATGTGTCTGAACCTTAGTAACATCAAAGGCTAAGATTGCATAGAAATGTGGTTTGGGTATTTGGCATTCACATACCACAGGTTCAAATCCTATACATTTTATCTAACTTACTAATCTAGTTAAAAAATACACTACACCAAACTTCTTTATCCTATAATGTATCATTATTGGAATATTTAGAATCATCTCTAGCATTGACTACAAAAATATATTGTTTTATATTTGTGTATCTATGAATAGTCCTATATCTTTAGAATCCAGTATATCTATTTATTTTTGCTTCCTTAAGACATACGCGAGAAATGCTCTATTGCTTTAGCCAATTCATCAAGACTTTTATCAGAATCTCCATGCTTAATTGCATCTTTCATACAATGCGTTACATGTCTTTCTAGCACAATTTGCCCAACCTTATGCAATGCACTTTTGGCTGCATTAATTTGTATCAAAATATCTACACATGCTACATTATCATCTACCATTTTATCAATTGCATTTAATTGCCCCACAATCTTTTTTAACCTACGATGTATATTTTTTGCACTTTCTTGTTCCATTATTATTCCTTAATATACAATATACCCCTTATAATCATTTATATAAAACGGATTTTTTGACTTAAAAGGTTTATTTATGGTATTATAATGTTTTATTTAATATAATTGGAATTTTTTAAATAAAGTTATGCATTTATTATAAAGAATCTTTTTGGGGAATGGCATGAAAAAGATTAGCATTATATTATTTTTATTGTTTCAAATTGGTTTTGCAGTAAGTATATCAGGCATAACAAAACATTGCAATAAGGGCAACATGACTGCTTGTTCTATACTTGGAGATATGTATTATGTTGCTGATAGTGTGCCACAAGATTATGCAAAAGCACAAAAATTTTGGCGTAAAGCCTGCCATGCAAAAGAAATGAATGCTTGCTATAATCTTGGTGTGCTTTACCAAGAGGGACAAGGCGTTTCACAGGACTATAAGCAAGCTGCAGAGCTATATACACAAGCATGCAATGCAGAACATGCTTCTGCATGCCTTAATCTTGGTTTTTTATACATGAGTGGGTTAGGTGTAGAACAAGATAAGATAAAAGCACGCGATTTATATGCAAAGTCATGTGATGGCAAAAAGGCTGAAGGATGTTATAGCTTAGGTAATCTTTATTTTTATGGTAAAGGTGGGGATAAAAATTATGAAAAAGCAGCCGACTTATATGCAAAAGCGTGTGAATATGGGCATGATGATGCATGTGATAATCTAGGCGTTATGTATGCAAAAGGTGAGGGTATCCCAAAAGATTATGATAAGGCAAGGGATTTCTTTACAAAAGTGTGTGCAGACAATAGGGCTGGGGCATGCTATAATCTTGGAATCTTATTTGACTATGGCTATGGCGTTGAACAAAGTTATCCCGAAGCTATTCGGCTTTATACAAAAGCTTGCGATATGCACCACATCAAAGCTTGTTATAGTTTAGGTATCATGTATAATAAAGGAGATGGTGTTAGCATAGATTATCCAAAAGCATTGGGACTTTATACAAAATCATGCAATATGGGACATGCTAGCGCATGCTATAATATTGGCACAATGTATTATGATGGTGTAGGTGTACGTGGTGATAAGAAAAATGCACAAGAATATTTTCACAAAGCATGCAATTTAGGTGATAAGAGATCATGCTCTATACACTAATTACTCCCTATATGCTCTTTTTATTTGTATAATACGCAACGCTAAGATATTACCCAATATACATTATAGAAAAGAACCTTAATGTGTAAAATTTAAATTTACTTGCATGCAAATAGACATGATTTTATGTTTTGTTATTTATATTAATATGCAACTACAATTGCATTATACTTGTATTATCAAAAACTCAAAATATAGAGAATATCTAGATTTATAGTTTTAACTTCTGTGTTGTTTCTCTTTTTGCTGTTATATTTTAAATAACACAAAATATCTTTATTATTTATACTTATTGCTTAAGCACAATCTCTCTACTACTATTTATTATTTCTATATTGAGTTATAAACAAGAAAAACAAAACAAGCACTGCATTTCAATACTGCTAGATGATTAATGTTTGATATTTTTCATTAAAAGGTTTATTGTATGGTCTTTATGGTTGTTTGGCATATTGATATTTTTGTTACCAATACTTAATGAAGTTTTTATAGTTTATACACATTTTATAAATTTATATTATATGTTCGAATCTGTTAATATCCCTATATCAGGCATTTTAAATTCCTTCATTTATAATACTACAACTACCATAACAAAAAATATTATTGATATAATTTTTAGTTATATTTAAAAGATTTTCTACTTTCATTTGCTTGTAATAAATGCTAATATTTAGATATGACAAATAGAATCTTCTTTGATTATTCTACCTAAATTTATAAAATAACAACTTCAAATAAATAATGCTTGCTTGTATTATCTCACAATAACCTATGTTTTAGTTATATTTATAACTATTGGTTTTGATTTTTTACATAATCTTTTATACTTTCTATTATTTTTACAAATAAAAGTATAAACTAACAACAAAAATCTACATAAACATGTAAAAATTTTTAGTATTATAACCTTGCAACAATTGCCTTTTTATCTATATTTTATAAGTAAATAATGAAAAACATTTTGACTGAAAAGTTTAGAATCTTGTTTTATAAATACATTTATTTTCATATATGTCAAAATTGATAGTTTTATAAAATTTAGCTTATTTTAGCAGTGGTTACCCATAGTTATACACATCAAACAATAAGTTGAAGCATAGAGACACTGAATCAAAATTACATACTAAATTCTTTTATACACTAAGAGTATAGCCTATTGCAATAGCTACCCATTTTATTATATTCTATTCCTTATGATACTTCTTGATAATTATGCAACTCATTATATAGGCTATCGCGTTCTACGGGAATAAAGCCAGCATCTTTTATTTGAAATATCATCTCTTCTTTACTGACACCATGCCGACTTTTTGCCCCAGCAGCTGATTGTATGCTTTCATGCTCAATTGTCCCATCCATATCATTTGCTCCAAACTCTTGTGCTACAATAGCAAGATTAAATGATAAAGATGCCCAATAAGCTTTTATGTGCGGAATGTTTTGCAATAATATTCTAGCAATAGCAATGGTTTTTAGAATCTCTTGTGCTGTTGGAGCATCTTTTGCTTTTAGAAAATTATTATCGCGTTGGTAAAGCAAAGGAATAAAAGCATTAAAACCACCCATCTTTTTGTTCGCTTGGTCAAATGATGGTTGTGCATTACGCAAGCGTAACATATGATCTATTCTATGATGGCGTTCCTCAATATGCCCAAACAACATTGTTGCATTACTCATTTTACCAAGTTTATGCCATAATGCATGCACTTCTAACCATCTATTTGCACTAGCTTTTCCATGACATAATGCTTTACGCACTTTTTCGTCAAAAATCTCTGCACCACCACCGGGCAAAGAATCAACACCAGATTCTATTAAATCATGTATAACTTGTTCAAGCCCCAATCCAAATTTACGCGTAAGATAATCTATCTCTGCTGCCCCCATTGCCTTTATATGCAAATTTGGCGTAGCATCTTTTACTGCACGAAACATATCCAAATAATGTTTGTATTCATGTGTAGGATGGTGTGCAGCAACAATATGCACTTCCTTTGCTCCTTTGCTATAAGCATTAACACATAATGTAACAACTTCTTCAATACTCATACTATATGGGTTTGGATTTTTACGACTAGCTGAAAATGCACAAAATTTACATACATCAGCACAAATATTTGTAGGATTTATATGGCGATTCATATTAAAAAATACTTTTCTACCAAAATGTGCCTCCCGCACAGAATATGCCGCATCTCCAAGCACATACATATCATAATCATAAAGTTTTGCCAACTCTATTGGGCTAAGGTCTGCAATATCACCACGCATTACTCTATCAAGTAAATCCATACTATTCCTTTTTTATTTATTTAACAATTATAATTATACGCTGAAATGACTGAATATATTATTTAAAATACATAAAAATATGTTTTACTTATAAAATTATCTTTTTGGAATCTTGCTTTGATAGCTTAAGTATAGGCTGTGTTTGTGCCTGCTTTTTTGATATAAGCTATATTGTTCTTTTTCTCTGTAAATCTCACATCTGTTTCTCATTTATTTTTATCAGTATTTTCCTGAATACAATATAACATTGCATAGCTTGCATTAGCCACATGTGCATATTGCAGGAATTTACTTACTAAATCTAGTTTAGCTTCATGTGTTCTTATATCTTTACTCATTTTATCTCCTTATTTCTATCAATCTATCTTCACAATACAATGTTTGATTGTCTTTCAAACCAAACCCAGCACCTGCATCACCTGATAAAAATA
>JARHZY010000126.1 GCA_029264655.1 Helicobacter sp.
AATTACATTTATTTTTTATCTTACTATACTATACATTTACTATAGTATAGCTTTTTGAAATTACCTCTAAATCTAATCCCTATCTTAATCTTTTTATCAAAGGCTATTTTAGAGTATTTTATATATAATTATTTATAAGTAATAATTTGTAGTATAGTAGAGAGAATTACTTATTGAAGCTTTAAGCAATTTTGTTTGTGGTTATGAAGGCAATCATATCTCTTTTAATATAGAATATAATCTTATATGAAAACCCTATAGTTTTATAAGAAAATTACATTCACTAGAATATAAAAATATGATTTTAGAAAATAGTTTTTTAAACCTTGTCAAATGCTAAAAGTTTTTGCGTAGAATCTTGCAATATTTCCATAAGATTATCATCTTGTAAATGCTGATTAATAATATTAACAAAATAACTACCAGCAACAACGCCATATACTTTATGTTGTAAAAGGGCAAGTTGGCTTGCATGGTTAATACCAAAACCAACCATAATTTCTTTTTCTTCTAAGGCACATATTTCTGCAACATCTTCTATATATTCAAGAACCTCTCTATTAAGAATTGTTTGTTTGCCTGTTAAACCATTACGTGCAACAACATAGAGAAAGGGGGCACGTGTTTGCTTGGCAATTTCGCGGATACGCTTTTGTGGTGTTAGGGGTGCAATAAGCTCAATAAAATGAATACCACGCTCTTCACAAAGACTCCGCATACCAAAATCTTCTTCACCAAATCCAAAATCAGGGATAATAGCACCATAGGCACCACATTTTTGTAACTCACTAACAAAATCTTGTATGCCATATTTTAGCACAATATTTGCATAAGTCATTGCGAGTATATGTTTTGCAGTATTACGCACTAATGTATCAATGATAGTAAAGCCATGTTGTGGGACAAAGCCATGTTGCAAGCTATAATCACTTGCACTTTGTATTAACATACCATCGGCATTACCATCTGAAAATGGGAATTGCACTTCTAAATATTTTGCACCACCGCGTAAGATTCCAGTAGCCGCACAAAGGCATGCCTGTGTAGTTGGGTATCCAGCGATAACATGCCCCATAAGCTCTAACTTTTCTTTCATATTGCCTCTTTCGATTGTATATTTTGTGTTATATTTGCATATTATAGCAAATATTTCATTTTTTGTAGCCCTTTGTTATTTGTATCGCATGTAATTGTATTATGGAGTATTATAATGCTGTATAATGCTCCATGCTTGTATAAGTTCTGTAAGACTATAACGTGCATTAGCGGAGCTTGAAGATGGTAATGCAAACACTTGTATGGGATATGGTAAATAACCACAAGATTCTATCCCTTTACCAAAAAAATGTGTAAAGAGCTTATATGTTTTCTGTCCATTGCAAAAAATTGCATGTATATGTGCTTGCGATAAAATAAGGGATATATCATTAGGTGTAGCATGTTGTAATGTTGCATCGCTTGAATTACAGATAGTGCATGTATGTGCAATATCCCATAATGCAATATGTGTTTGCAATAGAAATTGTGTTTTTAATATATTTGTATCAATGGTGGGTATATTATCATTTGTTTGTCCAAATAATGCATAAAGAATTTGCCAAAATCTATTGCGTGTATTGGCATAATAAAATTGCTCTTTACGCGATATTACAGATGGAAATGAACCTAAAATTAATACACGCGAATATATATCATATATAGGTTGAAACGGATGTATGAGTGTGTTAGATATAGAGTTTATCTGTGGTTGCCTCATAGTGTCCTTTCATTATTTTTTATTTATTTTATACTACTTTATTAAACTTAGTAAAAGCATATTAATCAATATGGCTCATAGCATTATGCACTAATAAGAAAAAAACATTGTGATATACGCAATAAAGCTTGTGTCTTGTTATATGAAACAAAGAAAATTTCGTTATAATGCATATATGCATCTCAATACAAAAAACTCAACAACAAAGGAGACAAAATATGATAGAAAATACCCACGCACATTTTCTTGGGCAAACGCGTAGTGATGAAGCAACACATACTACTTTTATTCAAGCTATGCTTGATCCAAATGCTGCATATGGCGGACTTTATACATTCTGCGATATAAAGCCACTACATGATTTAACAGCTTTATATGCACTCTCATATAATGCGATGTGCCAACAAATTTTTACACATTTGGGTATAGGACTTGATTCAAAACTTTTAGAATCAGCACTTGCAAGTTATGCGACATTTCGCACAGATAATATTGCTCCACTTATACAAATTGAATCACAGCTTTACGCCTTAGAGCTTTATCATGGACCAACTTACGCATTTAAAGACATGGCATTACAACCTTTTTCCACACTCTTATCACTAATTGCTAAGCAAAATAATAAAAAATATCTCATCTTGAGTGCAACTAGTGGGGATACAGGACCCGCAACACTTAGCGGTTTTGCAAATAAGCAAAATATTAAAGCAATTTGCATTTATCCTAAAGGTGGCACAAGTGAGGTGCAAAGATTACAAATGACAACACAGACTGCAACAAATCTTAAAGTATATGGTATAAATGGGGATTTTGATCTTGCCCAAAGCACTTTAAAAGCATTATTAAAAAATGAAAATTTTAGAAATTTAGTAACAGAAAAAGGTTATGCACTGAGTGCAGCTAATTCTGTGAATATAGCACGTATAGCATTCCAAATTGTTTATTATTTTATTATCGGCAAAGAATTGGCTAAACAAGGTATCAATGCATTTAGTGTTATTGTGCCAAGTGGTAATTTTGGAAATGCACTTGGTGCATTTTTCGCAAAAAAAATGGGGTTGCCTATTACCAAAATATGTATCGCTTCAAATCCTAATGATATTTTAACCCAATTTTTTACAACAGGAGTATATGATATACGAAATAAGGCTTTACGGCTCTCTTATTCACCTGCTATGGATATTTTAAAAAGCTCAAATATTGAACGTTTATTATTTGCATATTTTGGTGCAAAGAAAACAAAAGCATATATGGAATCTTTAGATAAAACGCAGTATTTTAGCCTTACAAGCGATGAATTAAAAGTTTTACAAACTCTTTTTGAGGCACATAGTTTTAGTGATGAGGCGTGTTTGTATGGCATTCAACAAGCATTTGCAAAAGGTTATGTGCTTGACCCACATACAAGTAATGCGTATTTATTTGCCAAGCATCGTAAAGAACAAGGATATGCAAATGATACGCAAGTTATTATTGCAACTGCACATTTTGCAAAATTTGCAAAAGTTGTATGCAAGGCATTATGCAATATAGATTCTCATACGATGGCGATATTAAACGACAAAGAAGCATTGGATAAAATCTTTAATCTTTTACATACGCATAATATTGCACAAGAAAATTTACAAATAGATTCTAGTATTTTGGAGCTTTTCCAGAAAAAAGAAATACACACGCAAAGCTATAATGCTAGCGATTTGCAAGAATCTATCCTTGCATGGCTTTAATGTGAAGAAGCATAATAATATACCTACATTATAAAAAGCTTTTTGTGAGCTAGATTGTAATATATAATTCTAACGTATAGGATTTTATTTTTTAAGCCATAAAGTAAAGATAGAGTGGGATAGAGAATGAATATTTCAATAATAAAGTTATTGCATACTAGGTAGTAAAATAGACCAAAATTTACATTAAATGATAATGCAAAATCCAAAGTAGTATATATTAATAATGTTAAAACTGCATTATAACAATGAATAAATTTATCAATCTTATGATAGGACAATGGAATAGCACAGGCATAACAAATAGCTAGCAAATGCATATTTACAAAAAAAATAATAAGTGATAGAATCTAATACACAATGAAAACCATTGTATTAAATTTGGCATACAATTTCCAATAGGTTTAAAAGTTACATTATATTATTTAAATCCACAAAAAGATATATAAATTTAGGTTTAAGTGCAAAAAAAATATTTTGTTTCTAAAAATAGTGTAGGCAATAGTATGCTATAAACGATAGGGTAGGATATTAATAAAAAGTATTTTCTTTGCAAAAAGAATGGCAAGCAAACTTAATCAGTAGAAAATTATATTATTCTTTGGATTTCATTTTTTAAATAAATACCAAAAGTTTTGAAGTATTTGATAGTATAGAATCTAAGCAATAATTAAAAAGTAGTATATTTAAAAGCATTGAATTAATAATTTTACAATATAGCCTATTTTATACTACCTTTAAAATAGACTACAATTAACAATATCTTTTAAGATTATAGATAAGATTCTAAAAACATTATAAAAAGTAATATTAATAGAATGATTACATCCAATCAATAATTTGTGCAACTTCTAATGCTTGCACACATTTTACTTGCCCTTTATATCCTTTGGGGATATTTGGCACTATAGCATTTTTAAAACCAAAGTTTGCTAATTCTTTAAGACGTAAATCAAGCCCCCCAACTTCTCTAATATCACCAATAAGACTTACTTCGCCAATAAAAGCAGTGCTTGATTTTAAAGGACGATTTTTATAGCTCGAAATAATACTTGCAATAAGGGCTAAGTCTGCACTTGTTTCACTAATTTTAATACCACCAGCTACATTCACAAACACATCATGTCTATGCAAATGAATGCCAAGCTTTTTTTCAAGTAAGGCTAATATCATATTGAGTCTGTTGCTATCAAAACCATTGGTAAGTCGTTTTGGCACACCAAATTCATTTTCACATGTCAATGCCTGAATCTCCACAACAATACATCTACTTCCCTCCATAATTGCTACTGCCGCACTTCCGGGCATATCTTTTTTTGCATTAAAAAATTTTTTTGTTGCTTCATTTGCACTGACTAAGCCATACTCTTTTATCTCAAAGATTCCAATCTCACTTGTTGTGCCAAAACGATTCTTAAAGCCACGTAATATTTTTAATTCATTGCTTCTCTCTCCTTCAAAATACAATACACAATCAACCATATGTTCTAATACCCTAGGACCTGCAATTTGCCCATCTTTTGTAATATGTCCAATAATAAACATGGCGATATTAAAGCTTTTTGCAAGCCGCATAAGCTCAAAGGTAATTTCTCTTACTTGCGATACAGAACCCGGTGCCGCAGAAAGGTTTGGTGAATATATGGTTTGTATGGAATCTATAATACAAACTTCAAAACCACCATTAAGCAAATTTTCCTTAATTTCTAAAATATTAATCTCACTTAACAAATAAAGATTCTCACTTAAACTTTGGCAACGTTTTGCACGATTATATATTTGACTAAGGCTTTCTTCTCCGCTTACATAGAGCACTTTTCTACCTCGTATGGAATCTGTATTGTTAGAACTTAGATTATTTGTTGCATGTTTTTGTGTTACTACTTTATCAACATATTGCGTATTATCAAGAAAACTAGATTTTTGTGTATGTTTTGATTCTAAATGCATGGAATTTGCATTTGCTAAACCACCAGCCACTTTTAAAAGTAAAGTCGATTTACCAACGCCCGGGCTACCACCAATAAGATAAAGTCCTCCTTTCACGATACCCCCACCAAGCACAATATCAAGCTCACTTTGTGTAGAGCTAAAACGTTCTAACACCTCTTCTTGCACTTGCGTTATAGGCATTGCTTTTGCATGTTGTATGCCAAGATTACGTCCATTATTTTGCTGTATATAGCCTATTTGTTCATTTTTTAATTCTACAAGACTTTCCCATGCATGGCAATTTGGGCATTTACCAAGCCATTTACTGCTTTGCCAACCACAATGTTGGCATTCATAGAGCATACTTTTTTTCATTTTCATTGTAATACCTTTAAAAAAGTTATAATTATTTTCTGTTGTTTACAATTTTTAATAATAGCATGAGATTATTTATTTGGCTATGGAAAATGTAATATAATTGTAGTTATTTTCATATTATATATTCTTGATATATTGCTAAATGATAATCATATATGTTTTTCTTAGAATCCTATGGGATTGTCTTTTTCAATCTTTTAAATTCCATGCTTTATGTGGTTTTAGGATTTTTAGAGAATCTTGTGGCTTCCTATCAAATATTTATATTTAATAATATGAATGATTTATTTGTTATTTAGGATAGGTATGTAGCTACACAATATAAATAGTTCATTTGGTAGATACAAAGCATAATAAATACTATATGGAAAATCTTTGTTTGCGGCATTACTGAATTACAAGGTAGATTTCCATTATGCGTAGAGCTACAAGTATTAGATGAAGAAGCATTCTATCAGATTCTTACACAAACTAAAAACTCTATTATAAGGCAGTATGAAGCATTACTTTCTGTTGATGGTATTACATTGCGTTTTGAAGATTCTGCTTTGCGTGCATTAAGCAAACTATCATTCCATGCAAATGAAAAGGTTGAAGATATTGGGGCAAGACGATTGCTTAATTAAATAAAATAAACATAAGGTAAGTTACTTATGGAGTTTAAGATAAAGGCTCAGTATTTTTATTGTTTTTGCTTTTTACATATGGGTTACTAACATTTTATATTCCTTATATGCTTTTGCATTACCTATATCATACTGCTTAATAGATTCTAAAAATACTTATAAAACACATCACATTGATAATGGCAGCTTAAAATCTGAAGTGCCATATACTAATGGTGCTAAAAATGGTATAGTGATAATGGAGAGGTTATGGCTGCAATATCATATAAAAATGATGAAATGATAGAGGGTAAATGTAAAAATGGCAAACAACTCACAAATGCACATTTACACAGGATACAAAAGGAAGGATTAATAGAATCTTGTAATGTTAAGTAAGCTATAACTTTAAACTGCATAAGAATCTAGTATATGTAATTAAAAATCATTGTATTAATGAAATCCATAATATATAGCAATAGTATCAAGCATAAGTATATAGCTATATAAATATATGAATGCTTATAAATGTTTTATAGAAGTTAGCACATAAAACGCATATTATTGTTTTAATAAATGCAAGATTTATTGGTATAAACAATCTAAAATCTTGCTTAAAGCTTAATCATAAATATTAGGCATAAAATTATAATGCAAATATAAAAGCTTATATAAAAAATAAGTATAATAAATAACAAAATATTAAATCCAATGTCTAAACTTTTTTAATTGCTTTTTATGAGATATATTCCATTTTAAGCCTTAAATGCAAAATATTAAAAGTTATAAATGCTTAATATTGCATATTTTTGTATAAAAGGCTTGATAGTGAAAAATGAATACATGCAATAATG
>JARHZY010000157.1 GCA_029264655.1 Helicobacter sp.
GTAGTGCGGCTGATTTGATTAAGCTTAGTATGAATGAGATATATAAACTCAAAGAATTGCAAGATAAAAATAATGCAAAAATGCTTTTACAAGTCCATGATGAATTGATATTTGAAGTGAAAGAAGAAATGGCAATAGCATTAGGCAAGAAAATAAAAGATATTATGGAGCATATTTATACACTGCGTGTGCCATTAATATGTAATCTTGCTACCGGGCAAACATGGGCAACACTTAAATAGCCCACCAAAACACTATGATATAAAACACTTTATTAAAAATATTGAAAATGCAATTGTAAAAATATATATTACAGAAAAAACAATAAAGCATATATACAAGAGCTTTTTTAAGGTGTATTATCCATAGAATCTAAAATTTAAGAAAGGTTTTATTATGTTTAGCGGTTTGGAATCTGATTTACATGCTTTGTTTGTAGGGGCTATTGCTGTAACTGCAGTCTTAAATCCATTTGGCAACCTTCCTCAATTTATATCCATGACTGAAGGTGTCAAAAAGCCTATGCGTAAAAAACTCTTTCGCAATATTGTTTTTGTTGCATTTTGTATTGTGCTTGTCTTTTTATTCACAGGATCTTTTATCATGAAGTATCTCTTTCGCGTAAGTCTTGATGATGTGCGTGTTGCCGGGGGATTAATTCTTATTGTAATGAGTCTAAAAAATCTACTTTTTTCATCAACAATACAAGATTTTTCAAGCTACCAAAACCTAAAATTTGATGAGTTATTTCGTAGAAGTATTATTCCTATGGCATTTCCTATGCTTGTTGGTCCGGGCACGCTTGCAACTATTATTGTTATTGCAGAAGACAAAAGTATGCTAGTTGCAATCGGGGCAATCATATGTGCTTTTTTATTTATGTTTTTATTATTTAACTATACGGCAACAATTGAAAAGATAGTTGGCAAACTTGTTTTATATATTTTTTCGCGTATAGCCCTTGTATTTATTATTGCTATGGGAACAAAGATGATTATTTCTGGATTAAATGGTATAGGTGTTGTTACATTACATTAATATAATATTTTTAAAAAATACGCTACAATTACCACCAAAAATAACATCATGATAAGAGGAAGGTAGCACATGATAAATAAAAAGATAACATTAAATACATTGCGTGCAAAAAAAGGTAAAGAAAAAATAGTTGCTATAACCGCATATGATGCACTTATGGCAAATATATTTGATGGTGAAGTTGATGTTATTTTGGTTGGTGATAGTTTAAAAATGAGTTTCGGTGGTGAAAATGAAACATTGCGTGCAAGTTTGGATGAAATGATTTACCATACAAAAGCAGTATGCAAAGCAACAAAATATTCTTTTGTGCTTGGTGATATGCCATTTGGCACTTATGCTACACAAAAAATGGCATTAAAAAATGCATTACGATATTATAAAGAATGTAATGTTGATGCATTAAAAATTGAAGTTGATTCTAATAAAGTTAGTATTGTTAAAGCCCTTTGTGCGGAAGGTATTGCTGTTATGGCACATATTGGTTTAAAACCACAATTTATGCGTTTTGAAGGTGGCTTTAAAGTTAAAGGTAAAAATCCCACAGAAGAGCAAGAGCTTATAGAAAGTGCACTTGCCATGCAAGAAGCAGGGGCATTTGGCATACTCTGCGAGGGGATAAAAGCCCATGTAGCACAAAAGATTACACAATCATTGAAAATTCCCACCATTGGTATTGGTGCTGGTGTGCATTGTGATGGACAAATACTTGTATGGAGTGATGCCTTTGGTTTTTTTGATTCTTTCCAACCAAAGTTTGTACGCCGATATTGTGATGGTAAAAGCTTATTGCAAAATGCAGTGCGTTCTTATGCTCATGATGTAAAGAATGCAGCATTTCCTAATGATGATGAAAGCTATTAAAATAAATAAAAGCATAGAGATGATGATATAATAGATGCAGAAGTGCTAGATGGTAAATAAAAGAAGCAAATATCCCTATAATTTCATATCTTTATAACTTAGAGATTGGTAAGAGATTGACAGCTTAAATTGCAATATTTTAAGCTATGCTATGTGTATTGCAAATACAAAACATAGCAAAGATTCTAATACAAGTGAATAAAATATGGCATAAACTAGTGCAAATACTTTAGAACCTACATACAAATTGATACATAAAGCTCACTATATTATAAAAAATAATATTTCATAACCTTATGTTATTATGCTATTGATTATTACATTATGAATAATTTTATATTTTCTTGAAAATATAGCTTTTATACTCGACTTGTTGTATAATGCCATATTTTATTAATAGGAGATTGTATGAACAATTTTAGAAAAATGGCAATTAGGCTTTGGATTAGCAAGTATCATTGCATTGCAAGGATGTAAGCCAAAAGAATGCAATGTAAATGAAGATCGAAAAACTGGTTGTGTTGAGATAGAATATTATGAAAATGGAGATATAAAGAACGAAATGCCATATAAAGATGATAAAAAAATGGTGTTGCAAAAGGGTATTATGAAAATGGTAAGCTTGAATATGAAACACCATATAAAGATGGAAATATAGATGGTGTTACAAAAGTATATTATGAAAATGGCAAGCTTAAAATAGAAGCACCAGTAAAAGATAATAGGGCAAATGGTGTTTTAAAGTGGTATCATGAAAATGGCAACATCATGGCAGAGATTCGTTATGAAGAAAATATTATAAATAAATATTATTCTAAAGATGGAAAACTTATTGGGACAACACGATTACATACTCCTAAATCTTATAAAAATCGCCTACAATTTGCAAAATGCGCAACAGAGAAAAAACTTAGCAATAATCAAATAAGTGATATATCATCTATTATAGAAAATTCAAGCTTTGATAGCTACAATGCACTTATAAAAATAAGTGAAAAATTTGAAGAGTATTGCAAACAAGAGAGTGAATAGAATCTTATTTAACATTTTCACATAAAATTATTATAATTATATTATAGTGGTTTATCCTTAATACCACTACATTATATGGCTATATAGGCTTTACTATCACCTTTGCAATTTTAGATTGATATTAAACTTAGAAGTCTTTTATTGAGTGCCAATCTACTTACGATATATTAAAGATTCTGTTATTACAACATGCATAAACTCATATTATAAAATAAATCATTTACAATTTTATACATTAAATCAAAAATAGCTTAAGTTGCTAAACTCACACAAGTTACTAATGTATGAATGCTAAATCATTGCTTTATATAGAATCTCAACAAATTTAAAGTATGCTTATTTAACATTTTAGGTATAATATAGTGAAATTATGAGCAATAAGTGATTAACTTGTAGTTTCTTTATAATAATATTTATGAAAAAGGGTTTTTATGTATGCAGATTCTGCACTGAGCTTAGTAGCACCTTTGTGTGTGATAATACTTGTTTTTATCACAAAAAGGGTAGTTTTATCATTGTTTGTTGGGATTTTAGT
>JARHZY010000112.1 GCA_029264655.1 Helicobacter sp.
CTGATATGCGTAACATATTAGCAATAGAATCTCCAAGTTTATTAACACCTTGTTCTAATCCTTGTGCATTTTCAATTCTAGGTGTAAAGTCATTGGATTCAAATGAATCAAACACTTGCTTTGCTTCGGCTAAATTATCACCTATAAGTGCATAAAGCGTATGCGACATTTCATTGAGTGAATCTTTTAGTTCATTGATTTGTGGATTAGAGCTTGTTTGCGTAATATTTTTACCAAATCTCCCTGCTTTTGCTTCATCTACAATACCCATTACTTCACGAACGAGCATAGAATCTTGCTTTAATGCTTTTTGTGTTTTCTCAATATTAGAATCAATAGCTTGTGCCATAAGACCAAATTCATTTTTTTCAGTAATACCAATCTTTGCAATATGGTGTTTCTCGTGATTGAGAAATGCAAAGAAGTCAAGCAAACCATGTGAAATTTTTGTCAATGGCTTGAGATAATAACCAACAGCAGCATAAAGCATTAAACTAATAAATAATGCCGATATAAGACCAATGCCAATTTGAACATAGCCAATACGCATAATAGGACCTTCTATATTTGCAACAGGCTCAAAAGAACATAATGTATAGGTAGCAAATTCACTCTTTGTGCTTGTTTTACATTGTGTCATTTTATCAATACCATTATCATTGATAACAAAATCTTCAAAATCTTTTGTTTGGCTTGATATAGTTGCAATTTGTTGGAATATTGGTGCTTCTTTTAAAACGATACTCTTGTCAGTAGCAACATAAGGAATATTAGCACTATCAAGGGCAAATATATGATTCCCATTTGCACCAAGATAATCAAATATACGTTGTAATGAAGTGAGTAAAATATCAATCCCTATAACGCCAATAAAATTGCCGTCTTTATAAATTGGCATGGCATAAGTAATACTTGGTTCACCTGTAACAACATCTTTATACACTTCGGTTTGAAACAAACCATTATTTTTCATTGCACCTATATACCAACTTCTTTGTGTAACATTATATCCCGAACCATCATTACCGCCTCTCACATCAAAAAGACGCGTTTTATTTGTAATATTATCTTCTATAATTTCACCCGTTGGCAATCCTATATAACTTGCAAGTAGTCCTGCTGTTTTTCTATGCCCACGCAATAGTGGTCCGACATTGTTAATAAGCTTCTCTTTAGTATCTAGTTTATCAAATGGCATAGATTCTATCATAGATGCAAGTCCCCTTAGGGCAATTGCAGATTTCGTATTTACATCTTGCAATATCAAATCAACCGCATGGAGTTGGTCTGCTTGTGCGCGTAAAGCATTGTTAAGTGATACATTCTTACTCATAAACATATTGGCAATACTTAAGCCTATTATCGCCACTGCAATAATAACACTTGCAATAAGTGCTACACGTGTTTTAACATTCATATTCATGATTATCTCCTTATAATAAAATTTGGGTTTATAGTTTTATCTTTATGGCGTTAGTTAATAGTATTGCATGAAACATAAAAATAAAAACAAATTAGGTAGGCAGTTAGTGGAGTTTTTGTAGCCTAAAATTTGCGAGTATTCTAGCAAAATAATGTAAAATCATTTTTCTTTTTTTATTAAATTATGCATATAAAATAAGAAAATACAATTTTATGTTTCTATTTTATACATTAAATATTTTGTAAGTAGGATAATTACAATATTTTATCCTATTTTCTATCTTAATATAGATTCTTGATAATAAGTTTTTATTCTTAGCAAGAAGAAAAATGTTAGCATATAAATAATCATAATCGTGAGATGGCTTAGATAGAATAATAAATTTATATCTATTTACATATGAAATCGATGATTATTTGTGTATAATGATATTCCTACATTGTCTGTAAGTTTATCTATAAGAAAACATAATCAAATAAACTCTTATTGTAACATTATAAGCCAATATCTTTATTATAATATATGATGGTAAGAATATAAACAACCACTTATTGTAATGTATCAAGTAAATTTTTTGCCTCTTCTAAAAGCATGCCGTCTTTGGCAAAATCAAAATATTGGAATTGTGCCCCACTTTGTAAAACACCATCAAGCAAATCACCACTATTGCGGTATTCTAAATCAAGTTCTGCTATATCAAAGCCATTTAAAGTTTGTGCGAAACGATTTAAACGTTCATTATCTGTGTGGTGTGTGTAAAGATAGCAATACCCTTTAAGCCCATTTCGGCTTACACGTCCGCGTAACTGGTGTAGGCTTGCAAGTCCGAGTCGCTCTGCACCAACAATTACAATAATGCTTAATTTTGGTAGCGAGATTCCAACTTCAATCATAGTTGTAGCAAGCAAGATTGAACCTTGTGTATTGGCAAATTGTTCCAACACTTCTTCTTTTTCTTTATCTTTGCCATGTGTGCTAAATACATGGGTAAAATTTTTTATCCAATAGCTTTGTGCATCTTTTAAAGACATATATGGGATTGGCGTATAGCCTGAATTATTATCTGGTTTCTCTTCATCTACACTTGCTTGTTCAATGCGTGGATAAATAATTGCAATTTGGTATCCTTTTGCAATTTCTACTCGCATATGCTCTAAAAGCATACTAAAACTTTTTTTATTGATAATACGCGTATCAATATCTTTTTTAAATGGTAATTCTTTAATAAAAGAAAAAGCAACAACATTATTTTTTAACATTGCCATTGTGCGTGGAATTGGTGTAGCTGAAAATTGTATATTATGCGGTTTTGTGCGTCCATGTTCATCTTTTTTTTCTAGCATTTGCTCAAGCTTGCTTCGTGCATTTGTGCCAAATCTATGTTGTTCGTCTGTCATCACTAATGCAAAATCACTCAAATCTCCCTCTCTATAAAGTAATGCATGAGTCCCAATAATAAAATCACCTTGTAATGGTTTTTTTCTTTCTTTTGCAGAGTTTGAAGTAACATAACTTATATGTATATGCTTTGGTAAATATTTTTTTGCTTCTTCAAAAAGTTGTTTTGCAAGAATTGTTGTAGGTGCCATAAGTATTGATTTTTGCGGATATGCTATCATGACACTTGCTAAGATTACCATAGTCTTGCCACATCCTACATCACCCATAACAATACGTCTGCATGCAAATTCACTCCTTAAATCATTTTGAATATCTTGTATTGCTTGCATTTGTGCATTTGTTAATGTAAAGGGCAACGCTGATATAAATACATCTAA
>JARHZY010000159.1 GCA_029264655.1 Helicobacter sp.
AAGAAATCTTTTACCTTAGCTAATTCATTGTTAATTACTAATCCAAGTATTTCATTTTCAAGTCTATTCTTATCTTCAATACTTAGGGCTTGTATTTCTGCTAATGTTTTCATTGTGAATCCTTTATACTTCATTTTGAATAATGTTTGTTTATTCAATTTATATAATGCTAGTAATTATAGCAAAAAAAGTGTTTTTGGTAACTTTTAGTTGTATAGCATGAAAATATGAGACAATATGTTGCAGTTTTTATATAAATCCTTTACCCACTCGTCCTACATTATGTATAGAAAAATTAAGAGATTCGCTATAAATTTGCTCATCAATAAACACTTTTTGTGCCTGTAGAATCAAAGTGGAACATGTTTCACTAAACTGCAAAATATCTTTAAAACTACAAAAAAATGCAATTAATGCACCATCAATGCATGGTGGATATTCTGCTAAAAGCTCTTTTGTGGGAATATGATAAGTTGCTGCTTCGCTTACATTATATGGAAGTTCTGTGCTTGTTTGTTGCATGGCTTCTAAAAATTCAGGTTGCACATTGCAAATTGTGGCTTTTTGCGTTAGTTTCGCATTTAATAATGTGTCTTTTATATCCCCATTACTTTTATGCATAATGCTAATGCCAAAAATCATAGGTGTTGCACATAAAGGCGCAAAAAAACTAAATGGTGCAAGATTTACTACACCTGCATTACTTTTGGTGCTTACCCATGCGATTGGGCGAGGCGTGATAGCATTGCTTAGAATCTTATAGTTTGCAAGTGGTGTTGAAGTCGAAATATCAAGTAACATTATATTCCTTTTCATTATAGTAAATAATATGTATCATTTGCAAAAGTGTAGCAAAAATATAATATTTTTGCAACTTCTTTAGTATTTACATGTGAATAATACAATAAGCGATAGTTTTGTTTAGATTCTTAAAATTAGGTTTATGGTTGATATTTTAATAATATTAAGAGTTTTAAATAAAAGGATATATAAGTAAATAAGCTTATATGCAAGAATTATCTTGCATTGCCATTATTATAAATGGCTTATTAAGAAAAAAAAGGGGGGGGGGGGGGATTACATCATACCGCCCATGCCACCCATACCGCCCATATCAGGCATTGCAGGGGCTGGCTTATCTTCTTTAATATCAGTAATTGCTGCTTCTGTTGTTAAAAGCAAGCTAGAGATTGAGACAGCATTTTGCAATGCAACTCTTGTAACTTTTAAAGGATCAATAATACCTGCTTTAAACATATCTACATAATCACCGCTACTTGCATCAAAACCTGTTTTACCATCTTTGGCTTTACTCACTTCATTAATCACAACACCAGAATCATAACCTGCGTTTGTTGCAATTTGTGCTAAAGGTGCTTTAATTGCACGATGAATAATGTCAAAACCAATGCTTTCATCACCTTTTAGTGCTATACCTTTTGTATTTACTTTGTTTGCTGCATGTATTAATGCTGCACCACCACCAATAACAATACCTTCTTCAACTGCTGCTTTAGTGGCTGATAATGCATCATCTACTCTATCTTTTTTCTCTTTCATTTCTACTTCACTTGGTGCACCAACTTTAATAACAGCTACACCACCAGATAATTTTGCAAGTCTTTCTTGCAATTTCTCTTTATCATAATCACTTGTTGTAGATTCAATTTGTGTGCGGATTTGTGCTACTCTTTCCTCTACTGCTTTTTTCTTACCTTTTCCATCAACAATTGTTGTATTGTCTTTATCAAGCACAATTCTTGCTGCTTGACCAAGATGAGTCATATCAATGCTTTCAAGCATAAGTCCCACCTCTTCACTAATGACTTCACCACCTGTAAGAATAGCGATATCTCTTAACATTTCTTTTCTTCTATCACCAAAGCCCGGAGCTTTTACTGCTGCTACATTTAATACACCGCGAAGCTTATTTACTACAAGGGTAGTAAGTGCTTCACCTTCTAAATCTTCAGCAATAATTAAAAGTGGGCGACCACTTTTCATTGTAGATTCTAAAATTGGTAAAATATCTTTCATTGAAGTAATTTTTTTATCAGTGATAAGGATATATGGATTTTCAAGCTCTGTATTCATTTTATCTGCATTAGTAACAAAATATGGGCTTAAATATCCTCTATCAAATTGCATACCTTCAACGACACTTAATTCATCATTGATGCCTTTTGCCTCTTCAACTGTGATAACACCATCTTTACCTACTTTTTCCATAGCATCAGCAATGAGTTTTCCAATATTTTCATCAGAGTTTGCAGAGATTGTTGCTACTTGTGTAATTTCTGCTTTACCACCTACTTTTTTACTTCCTTTTTTTAATTCTTCAGTAATAAGAGCACTTGCTTTATCCATACCTCTTTTTACTTCGATAGGATTTGCCCCAGCAGTAATATTACGCAACCCTTCTTTAAAAATACTATGTGCCAAAACGGTTGCTGTAGTTGTCCCATCTCCTGCTGCATCTGCTGTTTTGCTTGCTACTTCTTTTACAAGTTGTGCTCCCATATTTGCAAGAGTGTCTTTAAGTTCAATTTCTTTTGCAACACTCACACCATCTTTTGTAATTGTTGGTGCACCATAGCTTTTTTGAATAAGCACATTGCGACCTTTTGGACCCATTGTTACTTTTACCGCATTGCTTAATGCACTAACGCCCTCATAAATTTTATTTCTTGCTTCATCGCTAAATTTAATATCTTTTGCCATAACTGCTCCTTATTTTTTGTTATTTTAACACGCCAAGAATATCTTCAGATTCTAAGACTATAAAGTCTTTATTATCGATTTTGACTTCATTGCCTTTATATTTGCCAAATAAGACTTTATCGCCTTTTTTTACTTCACCATCTTTTTCAACTTCTTTACTTATTTCCTTAATAACACCAATACTTGGTTTTTCAGTAGCATTATCAGGGATTATAATACCAGAGTTTGTCTTTTTTTCCTCTTCAATTCTTTCAACCAATACTCTTTTACCTAGTGGTTTAAAAGCCATTGTAATTCTCCTTACACAAAAAGTTCATAATTAGCACTTAAAAAAATTAAGTGATAAAATCATACTGATTTTTTGGTTAATAAGTCAAGATTTTATAATGATATATTAAATAAAACTTAGTCTATAAGACTAAACTTTATTAAGCTTTATCTTATAAATATAGCTTTTCTTTTCCAAAGAATGGTAAAGCAGAGTATATAAAATATGCAAAACGATATACTTGCAATAATAATCATAGAAGTTTGCTGGTAGTAATAAGTTATAAACACAATAAAACATGCATAACATCCATTAATGACAAAAGCAGTTGTATTGCGGCAATATTGCCAAAGCAAATAATGTAAATGTATGGTATGTGGTCGCCACAAGGCTTGCAATAATGTTTGTTTTGGATTTTTCTTAATAAAAAATATATTGAGAGTGAGACTTGACAATATCGCACATATTGGATATAAAAATAACGCATAGCAATACCATGCATTGATTTTATAATGAAGCATGCTTAAAAGTAGTAGCCCACCAATGCAAAATCCAAGTAAAAATGCCCCACTATCTCCTAGAAACATTTTGCCAAAAGGATAATTGAAAAGTAAAAAAACAAATAAAATTCCAAGCAATATGCTTGCCGCAAAACCAATAAAATTGCTTTGTGTCTGATAAGCAACAAAACATAATGAAAGTAATATGAATATGCTATATAATACGGCATTACCATTTATACCATCAATTGTGTTTATACTATTTGTTGTTAAAAAAAGAAAAATACAACATAACAATAAAGTAAATATCAAATTATGTTCATGTTGTATATTTAAAAAATAGAACAATAAGGTAAATATACAAAAACCACATATTTGCATGCAAAGCATTAACCATAATTTTGTTTTACCATAAATATCTTTAATAATACCACTACACAAGATGATACAACATGCAAGATATAAGTGTAAGCCACCATATTCATAAAAATAACCAATACTAAAATCTATTGTTTGATTTGTATTATTATAGTGTATATTTGGTATTTCAATACCACCCAACACAACAACAATATATGCTATAAAAATACCAATACCACCACAAAGTGGTGTATTTTTGCTATGAAATGCTTCTTTTTTCATTTCTGGTTTATCCTGCATAATATGCATTGTTTGAGCAAGAATATACGCAATTACCATAGTAATGCACCCACAAAAAATACCTAGATTCATAAAATAAAAAAGCGTTAGAATATTCATATATATTGATTTCTCCTACAACATATTGTAGCAAATCTTATGCAATATATTCAATATTTTAGCTATATATAAATTGTGTTTCTTATAATATATGTTTTTGCGTTGTAATAATCAATATCTCATAATATGCATTGATCTGTAATTTTTAAAAAGTGAAAAATTACATGCTCCATATCTATATGCTTACTAAGCTTATAGAATCTCATATATTAAATCGCACATAAGGCAATTTATTAGAAATCGCATGAACACATTGCTAATGGGAATCTATTTGCATATAAATTGAAATTTCAATTTATATAATTTATACTACATACTCATTGCATACATACGTTTGCGTTGGCTTGAGCCTAATATCCCAAGTTGTTTGCGGTATTTTGTAATCGTCCTACGCACCATTTTGAGTGCAAATTTTTTCTCAATGAGTTCTAATATCTTAATATCTGAAAGCGGCTTTTTTTTATCTTCATTGCGTATGAGTTCATGTAGAAATTCCTTAATGCTCGCATTAGAAGTATCGCCATCAACTGCTGTCGTAAAAAAACTTTTTATTGGGAATATACCCCGATTGCATTCTAAAAATTTGTTAGCAATAGCACGCGATATTGTGCTTGGTGAATGCCCAAATTCATCTGCTAAATCTTTTAATTTCATAGGTTTTATTTCTCCACCCATAAAAAAGTCGTATTGATACTCAATAATCATAAGACCAATTTTGCGTATTGTTGCTTTACGCATATCAAGTGCATCAACAAGGTCGCGTGCTTCTTTGAGTTTGGTTTTAAAATATGGGTTATCTTGTGCATCTTTAAAATGCGGTTTTTCAATAATCATACTTGGATAATATGAGTCATTAAGACTAAGTTCAATACTATTTTCTTCTTGTGTAATGATAATATCTGCAATAATTACTCTAGAATCTTCATGAAATTCAAGGCTTGGCACTCGTCTAAAACCACGAATAACTTGCATTACTTTTTCGTAATTTTTCTGCTTTTTATATTTTGCGTGATTCTCAAGATTGTTTATAATTTGCAACGCAAGCTCATAATCTAATCCATCTAAATCGCTTGCATCAAGCTGGAATACAAGGCTTTCTTGTAAATCTTTTGCACCAATGCCACCGGGCTCTAAATGACAGAATCTTTGACGCACTCGCTCTACCTCATCGCTATCACTTATAATGCCAATATGTTCTAAATCTGCAAGCAATTCTTGCATATTACAATCAAAAAAACCTTCACTATCAAGATTATCAATAATGCTTAGTGCAATTTCTTGACTCCGTTTTGTTGGAAAAAGAGGTGGATTTATTTGTTCTTGTAGGGTTTCAATCAAGCTTTTTTCATAAATGGTCAGCAATTCAATTTTATCACCCATCGAGTTTTTTATATTATGCATACCTCGTTGCGGGGATTTAAGCGGCGTGAGCTTTGTTTGCAAACTTGTAGAAATGGCAGATTGAATCTCAATATATGGATTATCTTCACTAATTTTACCAAGTGCTTCTTCTAGCTCATTGATAGGGCTTTGTAGTATAGGCAACCAACTTTTTAGTGTTGATGATAATTTTGATTTAATAGCAATATTTTGCCTTAACTTTGCCATTGCAACACACGCCTTTTTAGAATCTTAAAGATGTAATTGTAGCAAAAATATAGGCATTTAGTGCTAAAATTGTATTCAAAGTCGTATTTAGCTATTACATTATGGCTTCATAGTGGCAAATCTATTATTATCTAACCCCTTGCAGCAAGTTTATTAATTGCTTCTGCGTTCAATTCATCCATATGCGTTTTCATAACGCGTGAATACATATCAACAAGACGATTTGTTTCAATCATGCCTGTCATTTCTAATACAGCATTAACATTGCTTTTTTCTAAAAATCCCTGTGCAACAGCTCCACTATTATAGACAAGGTTTGCACCTGCCAATCCTTCAGAATCTGTATTATTTGGTTCTTGTCGCTCTTCAATGTAAAGACTACTACCAATCTTTTTCAAAAATTTTGGATTGTCAAAGGTAACAACAGCTAAACTCCCTCCAGCAATATTATCTGCCATACCCTCATTACCAAGCTCTTTAAAACTTACATTGCCATTTGCATCAACACTGATTTGCATATTTGCATTCATTAAGATTCCGCCACCATTATCGATACCATCACGCGATAAAACATGGAATCCTTCTTGCGTTACAAGATACCCATCATCACTCACACTAAAGCTTCCATTACGCGTATAGGCAATACCATTTGGCGTTTGTATAGCAAAAAATGTATTCGGTGCTTTTAATGCAAAATCAAGCGTATTTTCTGTATGTTCCATAGAGCCAACGCTAAAATCTGTATATTCCTCTGCTATTGTGGGTACTCTTGTCATTGTGCGGTTAATAAATTTTGCAGCTGCTTTAGTTTCATCTGGTATAGGCAATGTATCTTGATGTCCTTGCACCATACGCAAAAAATCACCAATAACAACATCATCGCGTTTAAATCCGTTGGTATTAAGATTAGCTAAATTATTAGAAATAATATCAAGCCTATTAAATTGCGTAATCATACCGCCTGTTGCACCATAGTATCCTGTTTGCATGTTTCTATCCTTAGAAGTATATTTTATGTATTATAAGCAAAAAGCTTTCCTTTTTCACTATGCTTGTTATATTTCTGTATTGCGTGGAGAAATTTCAAGCAATAAAGGATTGTAGTCTTTAAGTTTTGTGATTATATTCCCATCTTGCAATATCCTATTGCTTTGTTTCTTATCGTGCATGATTTTTGCTATTGCTGCCCTCCCTATCATTGCAGCATTATCGCTACAATATTGTAATGCACTCACAAGCATTGTTTTATGAAAGTTTTGGCATAATGCCTGTGCTTTCATGCGTAACATGGAGTTTGCACTTGCTCCACCGACAATTGCAAAATGTTTAATATCGCGTTGTGTTTTCATATAATGTTTGCATTTTTGGATAAGATGTGTTGTTGCACTTTCTTGCAATCCATATGCAAGTGCCTTTGCATCGGGATTATTTTTTATTTGTGTTATATAAGTTTGTAGTGCATGTATATCACTAGATTGCTTATGTTCTGTATGTTTATATTGTGCTTGTAGAATCTTTATTTGCTGTATAATATTGTTTAATGTTTTTTTAGTTTCTAATTGTAGTCTAAATGCATTTTTTAAACCAGAAAAACTAAAATGAAGTGTATTTTGATTGGCAAGTGGTATTGGTAATTTTATTGGAGCAATACCTTCTTGCTGTGCAAGTTGTGCAAGTGAATCAATAAGCATACCACCGGGATAACCAAGCCCTAACATTTTTGCGGCTTTATCATAACATTCTCCAAAGCTATCGTCAAGCGTATGAGCGACTACTCTCATATCATCATAATTATAACATTCAAGCAACATTGTATGTCCGCCTGATACAAGCAATACGCAAAGTGGAAAAATAGGTTGTGTTGATTCAATAAAAAGTGAATAAATATGCCCCTTTAAATGGTTAATACCAAGTAATGGAATCTGCAATGAGAGTGCAAGTGCTTTTGCCATCATAATGCCTTCTAAAAGCGATGTTGATAAACCCGGTTCATAAGTAACTGCAATATGGCTTACATCTTGTAAGGAAAATGTTGCTTTAAAGTTGTTAAGCAATTGCACTAAATCGCGTGCAAAAAGCCTTGAAGCAAGCTCTGGCACAACACCACCATAATAACTATGGGCATGTTCTTGTGAGATTTTTTCATGCCATAAAAGTTTTGCATTATCCCCATTTGTATAGGCAATTGCACTATCATCACAACTTGATTCAATACTTAAAATACGCATATTTTCTCTTTAAATAATAGGTTTTAATGTATAATTGTATCAGAGATTTAGTATTTGTATGTAAATTTTAGGAGGTTTCTATGTTTGCAGAATGGGAAGAGCAAAAAGGAATAGTGCTTATTTATCCACATATATTTTGTGATTTTAATACAAATTTAGAAGAAGTGCAAGAATGTTATGAAAGTTTGCTAATAGAGATTCTAAAGGTAGAGCCTGTATATCTTATTGTGCATCCACAAGATAATCAAGCAAAAACAAGATTGCAAGATTTTCTTACCACTCTTGATGAAGAAGCATACCCATGTAAAATCATTGAATTACCAAGTAATGATGTATGGGCACGCGATAGTATTGCAATTTCTGTGAAAAAAACGCAAAATACACAGATTATAGCACAAATCACAAATGCTGTGCTTGGCAATAAGGCAAAACCACATGATACAGATATACAACACACTTATGCAAATTTTGGTTTTAATGGTTGGGGTTTAAAATATCCTGCAAATTTTGATAACCAACTCAATAGTAAATTGCATGAAATTGGGCTTTTTGAGCATATGGAAACACATAGTATGATACTTGAGGGTGGTAGCATTGATTATAATGGCAATGGCTTATTATTAACAAACACGCAATGTTTGCTTGAAAAAAATCGCAATCCACACTTAAACCAAGTAGCCATTGAAGAAAAATTATGTAAAGCACTTCATGTTGCAAAAATTTTATGGTTACATCATGGTTTTTTACTTGGTGATGATACTGATAGCCATATTGACACACTTGCACGTTTTATAAGCACAGATACCATTGCTTATATCCAATGCACTGATTTAAACAACCCACATTTTAGTGAGCTTAATGCTATGCAACATGAATTAGAAGTGCTTGCAAAAACATATAATCTCAAACTTGTGCCACTTCCTTTTTGTGATTATATTGTTTCGCATGATACAGATTCTAAAGCCAAGAATCTACCAGCAAGCTATGTAAATTTCTTGTTTTTAAATCAGAATGTTTTATTAGTGCCAACCTACAATAAACCAACAGACCTTGTTGCTTTGCAAACACTTAAAAAAGCATTGCCAACATATAATGTGATTGGCATTAATTGTGAAGCACTTATACAACAACATGGTAGTTTGCATTGCATTAGCATGCAACTCCATTAACAAAACTTACTTATATTTTTATATAGTAGCAATAGAAGACAAGAGGATATAAAGTGCAGGTAAAATACTTTTTTATACAAAATAATATATGTTTTGGCTATTGTATCGCACATCATATAGCAATATATTGGCTTGGTGCTTATACTTATTATAGCATATTCAAACATGGCGGTATATTATGCATGCAGTAAGCATAAACATGATGGCTAAAAAAGTAGCAAAAAGTCCGCAAGAAATTATTAAGCAAGCAAAAGCGTTGGGACTTCAAGTATGTGAAACAAGCACATTAACAGCAATGCAGGCAAACATGCTCTACGATTATATTACAACAGGTGTTTTACCTGTAAATTATTTAAAAACTACTTGCAATTTAGATTCTAAACATAATCAAGATGTTGTAACAACGCAACAAAAAGATAGAATCTTTTTGCAAGATTCTAAGCATCCTATGCCAAAATTTGAGTTTAATACATTGGTTGCAAGTGTTTTTGATGATATGTTAGAACGTTCAATACCTTTTTATGATGAGGTAATGAATTTATCTATATATTTTATACAGCAACACCTTGCTGCAAATACACAAAATATACAACAAATTCCAATTATTTATGATCTTGGAAGTTCAACAGGGAATCTTTTGTTAAGGCTCGCGACCACTTTAGAGCAGCATAAAATAAAAGCCCATCTTTATGGTATTGATAATGCAGTAGCTATGATTGAACATGCCAAATTAAAAAATATGGCTATGGGGTTTGATATTGAATTTTTGCATGCCGATTTTCTTACATTTGATTTTATGCCAGCTAATATTTTCCTTGCATTTTATACTATGCAGTTTGTGCGTCCGTTGCAAAGGCAAGATATGATACAAAAAATTTATAATGCATTACATAATGATGGAATCTTTTTGTTTGCAGAAAAAGTGATTAGTCAAGATTCAAAGCTTGAGGGACAAATGATTGCATGTTATTATGATTATAAAGCAAAACAAGGTTATACGCATAAAGAAATCTATAAAAAACGCGAAGCACTTGAAAATGTGCTTGTGCCTTATAGTGTTGAGGAAAATTGTGCCATGCTACGCTCTTGCGGTTTTAAGCATATTGAGATTCTTTTTAAATGGGTGAATTTTACATTGTTTCTTGCACGCAAATAAATACAAATTAATCATATTAGATGTTATCTTTCTGTGGTATTTTGATAAAATATATTACATTTAATTGCTTATGTTTTTTGCAATAACACATTCTAAACACAATACAAATATATAAAAGTATATTTTAGCCATTAAATACTAGTTAAAAGAAGTTATAATGCATTTTAATCAATATCTAGCAAGAAAACTATTTTTGTTAGACAGAAATACATTGTATTGGTTAGGAAGATAAATAGACAATATGAATTTAGCTATATCAATAAGCTTATTAAGCATTTGAGTAGGGATTGGGCTATAAATAATTTTTTGTGTTATTGATGCTCCTTGAATTGGTATTATTTGCTTGTAGTTTTATGTCTAAATACTAGATTGCCATTATTTTATACAAAATAATACAAGTTGTTTAGCCAAGAAATATGTGCTAATAAAAGCTTTTTGAATGCCATATATTTTTACCAATAAGTGTTTTATAGATATATCTCTTAAAATCTAGTGTAGTGAAAAGAGATAGGTTGTGTTTATTATATTGTGTTTATATAGATTTTTTTGCATGTTCTTCATATTTTTTTACATGAGAGTCAAAAACGCGTATCATATTTGGTAAATTTTTTTGAATCTTATAAAGTGCAGACAAATGTATTTTGAGTGGATTTGCCCATATTGGATTTGGCTTTGAGACTGCATCAATTTGCTTACGGCAGGCTTCAATTGCCTTATTGAGATTAACAGGAATAGAACGTAGTTGTGTTAGGTATTCTCTACCTTCTTTGATACGTATATCCATACTCCCTTTACGATTGGCAAGCTTTGCATTAAGGCGATCTTGTGCTTCTTTTAATTCAATTTCTTTTGCCTTTACTTCTTGTAGTTTTTCTTCCAAAATCTCTTTTGTTTGTTTTAATTTATCTTCAAGAGTATTTTTTGCATCTTGTAGTTGCCCTTCAAGATTTAGACGTATTTCTTTAAATTGATCTTCTTTTGCTTGCACTTCTGCTATTTGGGATTCTAATCCTTCTCTTTGATCTTTGATTTTTGCATCTTTATATTTATTTTCTAGCACTTCTCTTTGCTCGCGTAATTCTGTTTCTTTTGCAATAGCTATTTTGAGACGCTCATCAAGTGCATCTTTTACTGATTTAAATGCAGAACGTTTTAGTTGCACTTGGGCAAGTTGGGTTTCTTTGAGTTCCATTTCTTTTAATTGCACATCTTTTAAAATATTTTCCTTTAACTCCACATCTTGTATATCTTGGGCTATATCATCACTTGTTTCTTCACATACAAGATTCTGAAATTGTGTATAAAAATTATCAAGTCGTATAAAGATTTCATTAGCTGGGACATTTGGTGATGATGAATAGGGCACATATACCATATATTCAAGGTTTGGGATTAAGAAAGCATATTGCTCATAATTTTTAAAGAATGTTTCTTTACATGTTTTTTCATAATCTTCATCATGAAATACAAAAGTTGGTAATTCATCATTTGCTAAGCTTGCACAAATTGTTGTTTCAAGATAACGCACACCATCAGACCAATCACGCAAACAATAATAAAACATACCAAAATCAATTGGTGTAATTTCCTTTCTATTATTAATGATAAGATTAACAGCAAGGAGATGCAAAAAGTCTTTAAAACGTTTATCTGAAATATTTGCAAGTTGTTTTACTAGATTTTGTTCGGCATCATCAAGCATAGTAATATCACCTTTAAGCTCACCTGTTGGATTTGCATGTGAAGCAAGCGATTCAATAAAATGGATTGCTTTTGTGCGATTTTCTTCATTCCAAAATTGTGTAAAGTTATAATCTTGAAAAAATTTCTTAAGCTTATTGGCTTCAGGTGCAAGTTGCTTTAATTTTTCTATAACACTTGTATTTTTTGGTGCAAATAGATAATCATAAAGATGTTCAGTATTGTTGTGGTTACCTAAACAACAATAAGCAGTGTATTTGCTTAATTTATCTTTATTATTTGTTAAATTTGCCCCAGCAGTAATTTTAGCACGTATGGGCGTTTCCCCAAATAATGCCTCAAAACGCATTTGTATGTCTTTGGTATCATCGTGCCCATAAAGCAAAAGAGGTTTATTGCTTAATGTGCATAAAAGTGCTAAACGCACTTCTTCTTCGCGTCCATATAAGCCTTGATTAAGAATAACTTCTAATTTTTCAATAACATCTTTCACAATATACTCCTCGCGAAACTATTCATTATAGATTATCTATAAAAGATTCCTTAAAAATAAAGAAGCTTCAAAAAATACTTATAAATATAACAAATCTGCACTTATAAACTACTTAATTATGTGTAATTCTACAGAACCTTTGCAATAATATAATAATTTTATGCAATAAATTACATTTTAATATCTAAAATATGAAATTTTGATTAATAATAATTTGATTAGAATCTTTTATTATCACATACCAACTCGAAAATTATGGTAGATATTTAAGATAATAATAGATTTTACAATTATATTATTATAAACTTATAAAGATTCAAGAAATAATTATAAAAAATTCGATATAATGAGATTTTTATAACGATATATATTATTAATTTTTAGTGGTGGTGTAGTATGATAGCTCGGTTTCAGTCGCTAATACGGCAATATTCTCTCTCTGTAATGGTTATTATTGTAATTTATGCACTTTCTGTGAATGAACAACTTGGCAAATTATGTGCTGGGGTTGCAATTTTGCTTTTTGGTATGCTTTTTCTAGGCGATGGATTTAAGGCATTTTCTGGTGGTTTTTTAGAAAGGACATTGACAAATTCTACAAAAACTTCATTACGCAGTGTTATATTTGGCACAATTGTTACTACACTTATGCAGTCGTCAAGCCTTGTTTCTGTATTATCTATTTCATTTGTTAGTGCTTCTTTAATTACATTAGTGCAGGGTATTGGGGTTATGTTTGGAGCAAATCTTGGTAATACAACAGGTTCATGGCTGATTGCTGGGGCTTCATCAATCAATATTTCATCGCTTGCATTACCGCTTATTGTTGGGGGTTTGCTTTTTAACTTTCAAAAAAATTTACTCTATAAAGGTATAGGCAAAATTTTAGCTGGGCTTGGCTTCTTTTTTTTAGGGGTTTTTTATATTAAAGCTGGATTTGAAGATTTTAAGCATGTTATGGATTTATCTCAATACCAATTAGAAGGATATAAGGCTATCATTGGTTTTCTTTTTATTGGTGCATTAATTACTTCTATTATACAAAGTTCTCACGCTACACTTGCAATTATTATTACGGCATATCTTGAGCAACAAATAGGATATGAACAGGCTCTTGCTGCTGTGCTTGGCACAAGTGTTGGTGGTGTGGTAACAGCTCTTGTAGCATCGCTTAGCACAAATATAGAAGGACGTAGGCTTGCGGTTGCGAATTGTATTTTTAACTTTACAACCGTATTGATTGTAGCAATCTTTTTTCACTATTTTGTTATGCTAAATGATATTATTGCAAATCTAATTGGTTTGGCACAAGATTCTATTTTAAGGCTTGCTGTTTTCCACACGCTTTTTAATCTTTTTGGTGTGATTTTATTAAGTGGCTTTATCCCACAAATAAGCAATTTCCTTAATAAAACTTTAAAAGGACATAATACAGGAGAGAGTGTGCCATTATTTATTAATGATAATATTTTGCCATATAAAGATACAGCATCAGAAGCTTTAGAGAATGAAGTAAAACATCTTTATGATAACGCGTTTGCTATTATTGCACATACTATAGGATTTTCAAAAACAGATATCCGCTCAACAAAGGAATTTGAAGAAATTATTCATAATAAAGAATGGTTTAAGCAAACATTTAATGTTACTGAACTTTATAATGCACAAATTAAAGTGCTTTTTAATGCAATTATGGATTTTTCAACCAAATTACAAACATTTGTAAGTGAAACACATTATATTGAACGTATTGTTGCATTGCAAATTGCTTCACGAAAGATTGCAGAAGCAACAAAGAATATTGGATTATTGCAAGCAAATATGAAAAAA
>JARHZY010000049.1 GCA_029264655.1 Helicobacter sp.
ATGATTATTTCATCATTTTCTACATATAGCGTAATATCTTTTAATCTCTCATAGTCTTTATTCACTAGTATTTTAAGCTTGTATTTAAGCTCAATCATTGTATTTAATGCGGATACTAGGAAGTGTCCGCTACCAACTGATGGGTCGCATACTCTTATAGAATCAAAAATATCATTTGCTTCTTTATAACCATTATCTTTATCTGTGAGTTTGTCAATATGTCTTTTTAGTGATTCTGTGTTTTGCAAGCTAAACTACATGCAAACCAAATGTATTTGGTTTGCTTATGCAGTTTGAAAAATTGGTCTTGATTGCAAGCATTTATTGCATTTAGCAAAAAATGCTAAATATTTTTTAATAAAATTTCATGCACACTATCAATATAGCTTTTTGAATCTTTAAGACTTTGTCCTTCAAGTATTTTTGCACCATTAAATAGGATAAGACAATATTTATTACGTAAGTCTTGCGGCATATCTTTCATTTTCTGGATAAGCTCATGGTTTATATTGATTTCTATATTTTTCTTTGGTTCTGGCACTTCTTGCCCCATTTGACGCATAATTTGTTCCATATAATTATTATGCATGCCTTCATCTGTTAATGCTAAAGGAGAAGTAAGGTTGGCACTTAAACTCACCTCATGCACACCATCTAAAGCTTTAAAAGATTCTATAAGAGATTGGAAAGCTTTTGTTTGCTCTTCATCTATCTCACTTGTTATGCCTTCGTTTGCTTCTTTACTTGCAATGTCAAGTAATTTTACTCCATCAAACTCACCAACAGCAGGGATAACAAAGCTATCTACCTCATCAGCAAATAAAAGCACATCATAATCTGCAAATTTTTCAAGCACAGGATTATTTTTCAATGTTTCTAAATCTTTACCAATGGCATAGAATATCCCTTTTTGTTCTGCCTTCATTTGTTCTTTATAGGTCTTTAGACTAATATTTTCACCCTTTTTTAAAGAATATGCACGCACAAGCTGGAGTAATTTTTCTTTATTTTCATAATCACCATATAATCCTTCTTTGAGCACTTTACCATATTTTGCGTAGAAGTCTTTATATTTTTCTTCATTTTTAGTTAAAGATTCTATCATGCTTAATACTTTTTTTACTGATGCACTTTTAATTTGTTCTAAAATTTTATTTTCTTGCAATATTTCTCTACTTACATTTAATGGCAAATCGTCGCTATCAATAATACCATGAATAAAGCGTAAATATGCGGGCAATAGCTCCTTATCATCATCTGTTATAAATACACGTTTTACATAAAGTTTTACATGTGATTTATAATCCATGCGTTGCATATCAAATGGCGGTGTTGCAGGGATATAAAATAAGCTTTTATATTGCAGTTTTCCTTCAGCATGTGTATGTATATAGCTCATTGGTTTTTCTTTATCATAAGCAAGTGTTGTAAAGAAATCTTCATAATCTTCTTTTTTCAAGTCACTTTTTGCCATTGTCCAAAGTGCTTTTGCTTTATTGACTTGCTCTTCTTTTTCTTCTTTAATAGACTCTTCTTTCCCCTCTTCTTTTTTTTCTTCTGTATATTGTAAAAAAATTGGGAATTGAATATGATTTGAATAACGTTTAATTATATCTTCAATACTCCATTTATTACAATATTCTTTGGCATCGTCTTTAAGATAGAGTGTGATTTCTGTGCCATAGTCATCTTTATTTGATTCTAGAATCTCATATTCACCATCACCATTACTTATCCATGTGTATGCTTTTGTATCAAGTGCTTTTTTTGTAGTAACAATCACCTTACTAGCTACCATAAAACTTGAATAAAAGCCAACACCAAATTGCCCAATTAAATTGGAATCTTTTTTCTTATCGCCACTTAAATTTTCTAAAAAGCTTTTTGTGCCGCTTTTTGCTATTGTGCCAAGATGGTTATTTAAATCATCTTCATTCATACCAATACCATTGTCAGCAATCTTTAGAATCTGTTTATCACTATCAAAACTAATAGTAATTTTTGGGTGAAATGCAAGACTTTTATATGCTTCATCGCTTAAAGTAAGATGGTTTAATTTATCAAGTGCATCGCTTGCGTTTGAGATAAGCTCGCGTAAAAATATTTCTTTATTAGAATAAAGAGAATGTATCATTAAATCAAGCAGTTGCTTAATTTCTGTTTGGAATGCTTTTTTTGCCATAGTGAAACTCCTCATTTGTGTTTAAAATATTTGAGTTAGCAATTATAGCATAAGTTTGATAAATAAATATAACCTTTAGTGAATATACTTAACTTTAGTTAGTTTATTGGCATAAGATTTATTTAGCCTTAAATTATAACAATACGATAAAGCGGTTGAATCTTGTCATAATAATGGTAGGACATCAACATTTGATTTCTAAAGCATAAGGACATGGTGTTTGTTAAAATTGCAGTGTATATGAAATACGAAATCTTTAGCTATCTATTGTAAAATCACTATGAGAAATTGCCTAAATTTTGCCTATCATTCATTATATATGTGCCATCTTTTAACCATCTTTTTGCTGTGCTTTTTAGTTTTATTACATTATCGCTTGCAAAGAAATCAATGAGGTTTTGTGTGTGTTGTATTGTATGAAAGTGCTGTTGCACAAAGTTTGCTATGGCTTCACCTGAATGGATAAAAAGCACATTATTGCCAAAAAATCGCTGCAAAGGTTGTAACAAGAGGGGAAAATGTGTGCAACCAAGTATAACTGCATCGGGCTTTAGTGTAGGTGGAAAATAATATGCCAATACAGAATCTACAACCGCCCCATCAAACACATGCTCTTCTACTAAGCTTACAAAAAGATTTGTAGCTAAACTTGTAATATTAGTATAACCTAGATTGCGTAGTTTTTTTGCATAACTTTCTGATTTAATTGTGGCTTCTGTAGCCAATACAAGTATATGCTTATCTTTTGTGATATTTTTTTGCTCAAGTGCTGCAATACCAGATTCAATTACGCCTATGATTGGTATATTGGCACATTTTTGCATAGCTTCAAGTGCATGAGCAGATGCAGTATTACAGGCAACAACAAGCAAATCAAGCTTAAAATGCCCAAAAAACTCTAATGCTTCTAGCGAAAAACGGCGAATAGTTTCTGTATCTTTGTTGCCATAAGGGACGCGTGCAGTATCGCCATAATAGACAATATGTTGGAATCCTACATCTTCAATCAGGCTTTTAAGCACCGTCAAGCCACCAACACCACTATCAAAGATACCAATATTATGAATTGTTTGCATATATTATCCATTCTAAAAATTTAAAAATGTTATTGTAGCGTAAAATATGGGATTGCTTCTTGTTTCTCTAAGTTTATGGCATAGACAGATAGTAAAAAACATTGTGTTATTGTGGTGCCGTGCTATAAACTATGTATAGTATTTTTTATGAAAACACAATAAAAATGTGAAGATATGGGCTTTTATTAAACAACATATACCAAAAGAAATGTTTTCGTTTATTGCTACCCCACAAGAGCAATAATGAATTGCGGGAAAAAGTAGATATGCTTAAAGAATTAACAACACCATATTTTCTATATTGCAGTATTGTTATATATAATTTTTATTTTGGTGATTCTTTTTTCATAATAATATTTGTGTGAAATATGTTGGCATAAAATTTATATTGAGCAGATAATCTTACACAATACATACTAGAAATTTAAGTATGTGGCATATAACATTATTTTGAGATATATGCTAATGTTATGGTTTGCAAAGGGATATAGAATCTTTGGAATCTTAATTGCTTACTTATTGTTGATTTTTAATAAGGATATTGATTTATGTTGCAATATATCGCATTGCTTTTTATGATGATGTGTTCTACTATAATGTGGGCAGATAGTTTTTTAAATGAAGATAACCAGTCGTTTCAAAAAAGCAAAGAAGATCCAAATATACTTGTTTTTGTAACTTCTCATGTTATCCCAATTACGCCTGCACTTGTGCAAAATACACCCTATGGGCGTATGATAGCAATTCCCCAAGAAGCATTAAATCCGCAAAATCATGCAAATATTGTTGCAAAGGGAATGTATAATCATGGTAACTATACAATCTTTCGCTCTGATAACAATAATATTACTTTCTATCGGCATACACGCAATACGACACGTCAATATACGCGTATGGCACCCAATATTTATAGGGTAACGCATTTTGCAGGGACATTTTATAAGGTTGAGCCAATGCCCCCACAGCTTACAGCCTGTTCGCTCATTATTTCTCGCACTTTTGAAGCACAAAAAACTTCAAGTCCGCAAGTTTTGCTTGATTTAAATAAAGTCCCAAATCAAGGCATTGCAAACATTTTGCTTGAATGCCCCAAGCCACCTGAATATTAAAATCTTATATCTAGGGGATTTATGGAGTTATCAACACTCTTTTTGCTTGCATTTATTGGTGCGATTACGCCCGGACCGGATATGTTACTTATTATGCGTAATACTTTAGTATTTGGTTGTATGCAAGGTATCAAGGTTTTTAGTGGTATTGCTAGTGGCTGTATTATATATTTATGTGTGATTTATTTTGGTTTTGGGTATATTTTAAGTGGTGAAATTGCTCAAATTATTTTGAGTGTATTTGGGGCGTTATATCTTATGTATATTGCATTGATGCTTTTTAAGAAGAGTGCGACACATATGACTTTTAAGAATGCACAAAACGCACCAGATACTTATATCAAAGCACTTTTTGTCAATTTATCAAATCCAAAAGCAATTTTATTTTTTAGTGTTATTATTACTCCTTTTGTGCAAGTAAATTTATTAATGAGTTTATTTATGTTATTTTGTGGGTTAAGCAGTGCGTTTTTTGTTGTTATATTGCTTGCTACCTATTTTCGCCATATTATTTGCGATAAGGTTTTTTATATTATTGATAAAATTTGTGCCGCTTTATTCATTTGTTTTTCTTTTTTACTCTTTTACCATGCATATAGCATTATGCTAGGTTTATAAGATTGGTGTGAAGGTTTTTTGTTTATAGGGCTTATTATGGAATATTGCGTTTTTATATAAAAATGCTTACAATAGCATTTATTGCTTTTCTAAAGTCTATTGAATAAGTTTAGATTTTTATTTTGCTAACATTGGTTTATTGCATGGGCATTGGATTTATAATGATGATGGCAAAAACTTTAACATTTATTGTTTTGCAACAAATGATATATTGGAATATAATCTAAAAGATTTAATATCGCAAAAATACTTAGTAATTTAAAAAGAGATTTTATAGGTATTTTTTAGTATAGTTTTCAATCCTTTGTAATAAAATATTATTATAGATATATTTTGTTTATTTGGTGATTAATGATTTTATTTTTTGGAGTCTATTGAGCTACATATAGCATAAATTATTTATAAGTTTATCACTATAGATAAAAAGCATTTTGAACAAGCCTGCAATAAATTTGCTTTGGGTTAAACTTGCCCAAATTCTCATATTATCTATTAATGCGTTATGTTAAAATTGCTATTGTATGCAACTTGAGCATATTTAGTAAGAATATTATGTAAAGATATATGCTTCTTAGCAACGATTAGTTGTTTTTGTGCTTTAGTGGTGTAGCATAAACATTCTTTTGTAATCATATCAAATTTAGGCGTGTATAATCTCAAGAATCTTGTGTTTATTGTAATCAAATTCATCTTTTGTAAGTTCAAAGAAGTAATCCATTTCACACTCCCTTACAATACGTGCCCCATAGGCTTTATGAAATTGTATTACTTTTTTGTTTGCCTTACGCACTTCAAAATGATTTACATGGAAACCTAAAATATGGTATGCATAATTTTTTAACAAATATTCTCCTTCTAGCGATTGTGCAATATTTGCTTCATTGGACATAAGCCAGCTGCCAGCCTCAAACCTAGTGCCACAAACATTATAGATTCTAATTGTGCCAAGTGCTTTGCCTACTTTATCTTCTACAATAAAATACCATTCATCTTTTTTATGAAAATAGTTTGCAATATATCGTTGTTGCAAGCTCACATCATTTTTAGTGGGATTAAGGTATTTTGCCTTTGGGCTACAACGCAATGCCACTACAAATGCAGCATCATTTAAGGTAATTTCACGAAGATTGACATATTTTCCTTGCAATGCTTCTTGTTGGATAATTTTTGCCATTTAAATCCTTTTATGAGGTTATTATAAACTCCCGCCACCATCAATTACAATATTTTGTCCTGTAATCCAGCTGCTAGATATACTCAAAAGAAAGCACACAAGAGGTGTAATGTTTTCTACCTTGCCTATGCCTAGTGGATACTCACTTGTGATTTTATCTATAAATTCTTTATCATAAACTTTACTCCAAGATTCTATCATTTCTGTCATTACAAAACCCGGACTAACAGCATTGATGCGGTATTTTGGTGCAATTTCTAAGGCAATCGATCTTATTGCTGCATTTATTCCTGCTTTTGTGGCAGCATAATTGCTTAATCCTTTTTGTGCTTTCACGCTTGCATTTGAGCTTATCCACACAAAAGAAGCTCCGTGTATGCTTTTGGCTCTTTTATCAAGCAATCCTTTTAGAATCTGTAAGTTTCCAAAGTAATTGACATGAAAAATTGCAGTAGCAGTTTCCACAGACAGCACCGATGAAATCGGTGCTATCTGCTGGACTCCAGCAGATAGCACTGCTCCATCAAAGCTACCATATTTTTTAGCAAGATTCAAAGTCCATTTATCAAGCCCTTCGAATATGCCAATATCTTTTATAACAGGGATAAAATATTCTTTATGAGATGCCATTGCTTTTTTTGCTTCTAATTTTTCTATATTTCTACCAATTGCAATAACTTCAGCACCTAAAGCATTAAGCTCTAAAGCGATAGCCGCACCTATACCACTACTTGCACCTGTAATAAGAAAACGTTTGTTTGTGAAGTAGTCTTTACGAAATAATGTTTGCATATTCTTACTCTAACCTATCTTTTGCTAGATTAATTAAGTCGGCTATGCTTTGGCATTGTTTAAGTATGCCACCTGTAAGTTGAATGTGCAACAAATTATCATAAAGAGAGATGAGTGAAATAATTGCTAAGCTATCCCACTCTTCAATAGAATCCAAACGCATATCAAGATGTAATGGCTCATCTCTTTGTATCGCATCGGCAATATGTTGCAAAAGTTCTGTTTGTGTCATTTGTATTTCTCCTTAATTGTGGTGAATTTTGCTTTTGAGATGCAAGGTAAAAAGTTATATCTAGAGTTGCTAGATTCTAGGTGTTTTAAGGCTTTGAGATGAATTTGTGGATTGTGCCAACTTTTTGTGCTAATGTGCATTAAACAAGAAAAAAGCAAACCCGCACAAGATTTTCTTAATACTAAATATTCCAAAAAAATAATATAGTTATTCATAAATCTCTACCTTTTGGCATTGAAAGCCTCTATCTAATATGAGCACAGCATTACCCCATGTAAGCCCCGCTCCAAATCCAGCCAAATGCACCTTTAGTGGTTGTTCTAGCCCGTTGTGAGCAAGCGGGGCTAGAGTGTCGCATATTGTCGCTGGGATAGAGCAACCACTAAGATTCCCGTATTTGTTAGTCGTGGTGTTTGGCACTTTATCTGTATCAAGTTTCAGTCGTCTTGCGATATTATCAACAATATATTTATTTGCCTGATGGAAGAAAAAGTAATCAATGTTTGTTTTATCGCATTGTGCATATTCCATAATTGTATGAAAGGTTTTTGGATATTGCATAATTGCGAAGTTAAAAATCTCTGCCCCATCCATATACAAGTCTCTTAGACTTCTCATTTCACTTGTTTGCCACACCTTAGAATCTGTGATAATGTCTTTTGTAGGGATTCTGCATGCACCTTCTGGAATAATGAGTTGATAGAACTTAGAACCATCGCTGCCTAACTCAAAATAGGCTTTTTGTATTTGCTTTGTATTGAATGCTTGATTTTCTTTTATATTATTAAAGCTTTTAGATTCTATTGCATTTCCTGCAAATATAGAATCAAGCACTTCATTATTTCCAAATCCCGCAACAAAACCCTGCGTATTTAAATCTTTTCTATTTTGGGAATGACTAGTTTTTGTATTCTTGCCGTTTTTTGCGGTAGAATAAGCCCTAGAATTTGCATTATGAGATTCCATAAGACTAGAATCTATGCTATTTTTATACGCAAAATCTATTCTCTCTAAAAATGTTGCACTCACCCCATCACCAATCATAGGTGCAAGATTAGAATCTAGTGGATTCACAAACTTGCTTAAAGTATCACCAACGATAAGTAGCACGCGATTTGCAGCACCGCTATCACAAAGGCTATATGCCATATATAGCCCATAGAGATAGCCTGCACAGGCTTGATTAATATCAAAACTAAGGCAGGATTGACTTAATCCTAATTTGCCATGCAGATAGCACGCACTAGCAGGACAGAAGTAGTCGGGGCTTTGCGTTACAAAAATTAATGCATCGATACTTTCCTTTGGTATTTGCAGGGATTCTAAAAGCCTTTTGGCTGCTAGCTCACCCAAATCACTTGCAGTAATGTGTTTTTGGGCGATATGGCGAGTTTGCAAACCTATGACTTTTTTAATCCGCTCTAATGCTTTTTTATCACCTTTATAAATACTATCAAGTTCAGAATCTATATCTATGGTTTTTGGTGGAACTATGGTGCAAATACCTTTTATGCTTGCGTTACAAAAAGTTGCTTTCATGCTACCTCCTTAAGCACACAATGGCTTGTGTGTGGGGTAGTAAAAAGTGAGGATATTGCGGGATTTTGCAAAAGATTGTTTGGCGTTGAAATAAAAAGGATATTTACTTTCCCCTCCTCTTTTAGTAGCTAAATATTCTAAAAACTTCTTTTCCAGTGTAAGAACATTCCTGCTTCTTTCTAAAATTCTTTTTGCAGGATTGCCAAAGTAGATTCCAAAAGGTTTTGTAGGGCGAGCAACAAGGCTTAAAGCCCGCACACTTACTCCCTCACTTAAGCCCTTACTTGAGGGTAAAATCATACTACCAGCTCCTACAATGCAATGCTTTTGCAAGATGATTTTTGAAGTGCTAATACACTTAAAATTTGAGGGTATCATAGGATTGGTTAGGCTTTCCCCGCTATAATCATCACTTGAAGTGAAAAGGCTTACACGTTGAGAGAGACCGCAAAAATCTTCTATCACAATACCTACTTCTCCACCAGAGAGACTAGTCCAAGCCCCTATATGGATAAAGTTACCTATTTGTATATTTCCGCTTAAAATGGCAAAATCATCAATGCGGACATAATTGCCCACTGCTATGCGTTCTGCATGATGGAAACTTACCTTTTTTGAAATAAAAATGTTTTTTGGATTTTTTGGAATGCTTATGCCTAAGTCTATTAGTTCATTTATAGTGTAAAATCCATTTACATCATATTTTATTTTGTTGTTTTGCATTTTTCATCCCCTCACTTTCTTAAATCTCTCACTCATATTTAAAGTTTCCACAATGCTTACTTTACTTGGAATCTTAAAAGGAGATAATCTGTTTTTACAAAAGGCTCTTATATATTTTTTTAGTTCTAGATTTGTTGATGGGGTTTGTGATAAAGATTGTGTATGTTGTGCAGAATCTTGTAACTTAGAATCTAAAACAACCTTAACACTTACACTCTGTCCTGTGATAGCACTAGATTCCCCATATACTACACAATCGCTTATAAATGGAATCTCTAATATTACTCCCTCAACTTCTTGGGGAATCACTTTTTCTCCACCCACATTGATAACTTCTTTTGCTCTGCCTATAATCTTTATATACTCTTCCCCGTTAAGATTCTTTACTTCTACTAAATCTCCCGTAGCAAAGTAGCCTTTATTATCAAACACGCTATTATCACTATTAAGATAACCTAATGCATTTGTGTTAGATTTGATAAAAAGCTCATTATTGATAATCTTATAATCCATATTATCAAGACGGATAAAATTACCCCTTGTTGTGGTTTGGGTAATGCCTATTTCACTTGCCCCAAATGTTTGATGGAATCTTACTTTTGGAAATGTATTTTTTAGTTTTGTTAAAAGAGAATCTGGCATTTTTTCTGTGCCATAAGTAATAAGTTTTAATGAGCTTAAATCATAAAGCTGTGTAGGATTTGAAAGTAAAAAGAGATGCAATAAGCTAGGGCTAGCGGGCAAAAGAGCAATATTATAATCTTGGATATTCTTTGCAATCTCTTGCATATCTTTACGATTTTTTAGCCCAATCCCACAAGCTCCAAGACTAAGCACATTAAAAAGCGTATTTAAACCTCCTATATGATCAAACATGAGAAATAATAAGATATTTATACATTTTGGTTTTTTTCTTAAAAAGCCTTGAAGCAGAGTATTGAGATTATGAACTATTGCTTTTGGTTTGCCTGTGCTACCACTTGAAAATAGTATCAGTCCGCTTGTATGGTTTGTCTGTAAAGAAGTGATGATTGCATGTTTTTTCTCCATGTTGTTTGTAGTATGCAAGGCATTATTATAATATAGATAGTCTATTTGCCCCTCTTTTATATAAGATTGTAAAATAAGAGAGTAGTTATTGGAATCTTGTGGTGTAAGTGAATGCGATAAAGGCACAATAATATAACACCTTTCTATACATGCTAGAAAAAATGCTATTGTGTGTAAGTCATAATCTCCAAGAATGCCAATAATAGCACCTTTTTTAATGTTATTAAGAAGAGAAGTTGCTTTGTATGTAGAATCTAAAAGCACACCATAAGTATAAGTCTTGTTATTTGCTATAAGACATATTAAATCTTTGGCGTGGCTTTGAATCTTATGCAAAAATGGGTGCGTGAAATTATGTATAGAATCGCTATGCATTTACGCCTCCTAGATAAATCACTTGAGCGGTGATAAAATCACTCTTTTCATCTAGGAAAAACTCAATGGTATTAAGCACATCTCTAAACCCACCAAAACGCTTAATGGCTTGCTGGTTTAAAAGGGCGTCCATTTTTGCTTTTGGAACATTTTTGATTAAATCTGTTGGCACAGGTGTGGGACCAACAGCGTTTATGGTGATACCAAACTCGCTTAACTCTTTAGCACAGATTTGTGTAAGACTAACTAAGGCAGCTTTTGAGGCAGCATAGATAGCTTCACCCTCTAGCCTTAATGGTGTGGCAATTGTGGCAAAATTTACAATACGATAAGGCATTTGCATTGTAGAATCTTTAGGGAGTTTTTTGTAATTTTGCACCATAATCTTTGCGACTTCTCGCAAAAAAAGAAAGCTACCAAATACATTGGTATTGAAAATATTTTGCATAGTCTTTAGTGGTGTGGTAAGGATATGATTCATAGAAGCAATTCCTGCATTATTGAGTAAAATATCAATAGAACCAAACTCTTTTTTAACTGCTCTTACCATACTTACAACTGCATTTTCATCACACACATCAAGGGTGAAATGTCTGTAATTTTTATGCTCTAAATTGCTTTGCGTCCGTGAGCAGCCGCACACAATATCGCCTTTATGCAAGTAATATTCGCTTAAATCCCTGCCTATGCCCTTGCGTGTCCCTGTGATAAGTATAACTCTAGGCATTATCTTTGCTTTTGTTTAAGATATATGTAGTAAGTGTGGCTACATCTTTAAACGGAGAGTTTCTTGCACTCATTGTTTTTTCATCCGCAAGAATAAGTTCAATATGGAGATTCTCTAAAAGCATTTCTTCTAAATCTGCAATAAAACTTACAAGCGCTAGAGAATCTAAATTGCCTTCAATCCCATAAATTTTTGTATCTAGTGTTGGATTTTTTAGATTTTCATTATCAAGTTCATCTGCTAAATTTTTGAGAGATGCATAAATTAATGATTGGATTTGTGTTTGCATTACCCTTCCTCAATTAATACAAAATTAAATTACTAGACTTTCAATTATAATATAAGCAAAATCGTTTTTTTTTTTTTTGTAAAAAAAGCATAATAAATTTATTTTTATGTAGATAATTGTAACTTTTTTATCCCATTTTCCCTATAGGGTGTTCCTGTTGTGTTTTTTATTGCATTTCTCTTAAGTAGTGTTATATGGGTATATGAATATTTTAATGTATTGGGAGATTTTAAATTTGTGAATTTTTAGATAATTTATGGTTTTAACTATACACAAAGACTTGCGATATATGTGCTTGTAAGATGGGCAGTGAGAATATATGGAATTTGGAGGGCATATACTTGCCTTGTTGTATGCAATATGTGCCGCTCTCTATGGCTAAAGCCGCCTTCACAACCAATAATAATTCCATGTGTAGCATATGTATGCCGCATATCTGTTGATAGATTTTCAAATATTTGAGGTTGTGTGGCATTGCAATCTTGTTGTAGTGATTCTGTATTGAAAGCAAAATCGATAGCTATGGCGTGAGGAAATGCTGTGCAAACAGATTCTAAATTTTTGTGTATAGCAAGCTCCATAGTTTTCATACGCCCACATTGCATGCATGAATATTGAAGTATTCTTTGTGCTTTATGTATATCAATTTTACGATTTTTTTGGGAGAAATCTGCATAAAAAAGTTGCAGAGAGGCAACATTGAGAGCATTAAGCATAGGCAATATATCATAAATGTCTTTTATATCAACCATAGCAAGTATAATATGTGTATGGGCTTGTGGTTGTATTTTTGGACTATGTGTTGTAGTAAGTCTAAATATGTTTTTTTTCTCATGTATATACTCATAAAGTTGCATATCCACAAGGTTAGATGTTGTGAGTGTTGCCCCTTGTTTCAAGCGACGCACAACAAATAGATAATGTGAATCTTTAGGTTCAAGTGTAATATAATTTGCTCCTGAATCTTTATGATAAAAAAACTGCATGTTAGCCCCTATATGCCTTAATAAATCCGATAACACAAACAAATATCGCAATAAAGCAAAGATACATAATCTTACATATATGCCTATATTTTTGCATGCTAGCAAGATTTGTCTTTGCCTTTTTTAAGGTTTTCATGCGGTATATTTCCCCAATAAGAAAAAGGATATAGACAAATACCATTGCTATAATGCGTGTATCAAGGACAAAATGCCGCATTGCAAGCAAAAACCCACCTGTAATAATTCCTACACCAAGTAAGAAAATTGTAATAGGCATAACAAAATAAATCTTTCTATTCATTTCTAAAAATGTTTTTGCATTATATAGTATAAAAAGATACCAAAGATATGGGATAAAAAATAAACACGCAAAAAATTCATGCAAAAACACTCCTTGTCCATAAGCGTCATTGTCTATAAATATATGTAGTGAATCTTGCATTGTATTATGCCTTTCTTGTAAAATAAAAGTGCTATTATATCGTGGAAGCCCAAATGTAGCAATAAGCATAAAAAAGATAGCAAATAATATAATGTGGTTTATGGGTATATGCATATTTGCTTCGTGTTATAAATTCTAGTATCTAAAACTATTATATATCTAAAGCATTATTTCCAATAATATACTATGTATTGATTAACTTTGTATTTTTATTGCATTTTATATAGAGAATTTAATTAAAAATGCTAGAATAAGCCCGTTAATATAATATATGCAAGATTTGCCATATTGATAGAGTAAAGAAGCTTTATTGCTACAAGAATCTTGTAATTTTTATTATGTTATTAAAAAGGTGTTGTATGGAAATGTATAATAAGAAAAAAACAAGTGTAAGTGTTATGCTTAGTGTTGGTTTTGGTGTTTTATTGCTTTTTACATGTATTATTGCAATTATTAGCCTTATTAATGTAGATTATATTATTAAAAGTTTGCGTCAAATTAATGATGTAAATGCACATAAGCAAAGACATGCTATAGATTTTCGTGGTAGCGTGCATGATAGATCTATTGCTATTCGCGATATTGTATTAACAAATAGCACGAATAGCACAGCACTTACAAAATTGGAAAATGATATTCGCTCATTACAAGATTTTTATATGAAAGCTGTTGATGGTATGGAGCAAAATTTTGTGCAAAAAGGTATGTTTGATTCCGAAGAACAAAGGATTTATAGCAGTATCCGTGCTACCCGCATGATGGTGTTACCAATGATTGATAATATCATAACAATGAAAAAGAGTGGGCAAAATGATTTAGCGGAGCGTGAGTTAGAGGCTGTTGCCCCACATTTTGTTACATGGTTGGCACAAATTAATGAATTTATTAATTTAGAAGAAACAAAAAATCAGAATCTTACAAAGGAATTAAGAGATGCGGTAGACACCTTTAAATTTATATTATTTGTGCTTGTTGGTGCTAGTATTCTTTTTGGTGTTTTAATTGCTGTTTATATTATGCGTAGTTTGTTAAATTCTCTTGGTGGCGAGCCACATGCAGCTTCAAGGGCAGTATCTCGTATTGCCAATGGCAATTTACAAGAGTGTGTAACATTTAAGGGTGAAAGTAGCATGTTGGCTTCTATTGCAGCCATGCAAACACGATTGAAAGAAATTATACAAGCTGTTGTAGAATCTTCAAATCATATTAACGAGGCAACGCATAAAGTGGCAGAAACTTCTAATGAAGCACAACAGGCAGCAACTATCCAAATACAAAGCTCTTCAGCGATTGCAACAAAAATACATGAGATGAATGAAGCAATTTCAGAAATATCCATGGCGGCAAAACAATCTGAACAAAATGCACTAAAGAATGTGGAGCTTTCTATTGAAGGTGTTAAAGTTGTCAATACAACTGCAGACGAAATTGGCAAAATGACAGCACTTATTAATGATTCGGCAAATAATATGCGTGGTTTGCAACAACAATCTCTTGAAATTAGTTCAAGTGCTAGTCTCATTGCAGAAATTGCCGATCAAACAAATTTATTAGCCTTAAATGCGGCAATAGAAGCAGCAAGGGCAGGGGAGCATGGACGCGGTTTTGCGGTAGTGGCAGATGAGGTAAGAAGGCTTGCTGAACGCACAGCAAATAGCACAAATGAAATTGCAAAAATTATCCAATCTATTCAGAATGGCATTGAAACTTCTGTAGAGTCTATTGAAGTTATTGTGCCACAAATTGAAAGGGGACAAGAGCTTATTTCAAATTCTGTATCCTTGCTTAGCCAAATACAGGACCAAGCAAAAGATTCACTAGCAAAAGCACAAGAAGTCGCACAATCATCAAGCCAACAAGAGACAACAATGGAAAGTATTGCAAAAGATATGCAAAATATCTCTGATTTATCTGTAAGCACAGGGCAATCACTACACAATACAAATACAACTATCCACCAACTTGAGCAAATTTCTGATGGCTTAAAACAACATATGCAATACTTCAAGATTTAATAAATCTTTAAATGTATGCCTATTGCCTATGATATATAGGCTTTTTGTGCCTTATTTTTTTAGATTTTTTAAGATGATTTTAGCTTGTTGCAGCAGTTTATTGTGTCAAAGTAAAATCTCATTTTAGCTTTATAAGCTTTTCTTTACTATATTGGTATTTTATAAGAAATATTCTTTTTGTGCTTATTATAGTAACTATTTGTGTTATATGGATTTTATAAAAATATGTAAAATACATACAATATAGAGTAGCAAATCATTTAGACAAGCATATACTTAAAATTTTAATATACCTATCCCATCACCATTTCTTTTTTAGCAACCATTTCATCAATATATTGGTTATAAAGTGTAATATTTTCTTGCATTTTTGGTAAAGCATTGGTTCTAAAGTTTTGCGTATCTTCCATTGCAGTTAATACATCGTTAAATGCACTTTTAAGCTTTTCCATATCTAACATTGCATTTGCTGCACCTTCTTGGATAGCTGCACCTTGTTGTTTTAGCTTTGCTCCTGTTTGTGCAATTAAATCACTTGTTTGTGTATTAATATCTTGGACTGCTTTTAAAACTCGTTGTTGTTGGTCAAGCCCTTGTGCTACGATAATAGCAACATTAAGGGCATTTAATGTTACACTTTTTGTTCTATCGACACTATTTGCAAGCTCTTTGTTATTATTTATCAATGTTTTAAGGGCAATTTCTCCTTGTGTATGCACAAGGATTTGCTGTTGAAAATCTGTAATCTTTTGTTTTAAAGGAAAAAGAATTTGATTTTGTATTTCTAAACGCTTGTCTGGTGTTAGCTCTTGTGTCGTCGTTGTCGCATAAACAACTGGTATAGAATCTGTTGTATTGTCTGGTATTTGTGTGTTTACCTGTGAATCTTGTGGCAATAAAGGTGTTGTGTGATTTTGCGTCGTATCAGCCAACAAAGATTCTATGTCTGCATTTGCTTCTAATGCTAGTGCTAATTGTGCTTTTATCTTTGCAACAAGCTCTGCATTTCTTGATGCTTCAATTTCTAATGCAACATTATCACGCAAAAGTATTTGTTTGCCTTCTTCGAGTTTTTTTATAATTTCATCAAGCAATGCTTGGTTTTCTTGAAATTTTTGAAAATATTTTTGCATAAAATTATTTTTACCGAATAATTTATCAAAAATTGAGACTTTAAAATTGCTAGGGTTAATATCATTAACTGCATTTTGTAAAGCATTAAGTGCATTATACACGGGCTTATCATTTGCTTCAAAATTTGCAAGATTACCTCTTACCATTTGGCTTATTTGCATACTTTCATTGGTTTCTTGTTCTGCAAATTTATCTACCATATCACGATTTATTTTATTGCTATTAATAGCAGTGTATAAATCTTTTAAAAGTATATTTTTCTGTGCCATATTAATCTCCTTTGTGTATTTGGTTTATATGTGCTAAATGTATGAGATTGCAGACTATAATTCATAGCTACAATGTCTTGCTAATGATAAAAACTTCATTTTCTAGCTTTTTATATTTTCGTATTATCAGATATATTATTTGGTTTCAATTCTTGTGTATTTTACACATTCTCCAATATAGCAAAACATTATAGCAAGCTTTTATTAATGGTGTTATGCTATTGTTATGGTTAATATATTGAGTGTCTAAGATTGTATGCAAAGTGTTGCAGTATGTGTAGGGCTATAGAATCTATGCAACTACTTGTGCCGTTTTGTTATTTCTTTTTAGAGAATTATGTATTAAAAATTATGTTATATCAATGAAAGCCTGAATATTGTTATAGCTTTGTTAGAGATCTGGAAAGCTTATGACTAGCCACTAAATGTTCTCTAGCAAAGTTTTAGCATTTTGAAGTAGTGTGTTGGTAATGCTACCAAATATCTTATTATATGCTATCTATAATAGATTCTTATAATCATACATACATATTTTTTTGCAAAATTGATTTATATAAAAATCTAAAAATGCAAAAATATTTGTCAAACTTAACTACTTACAAGCTTATATTTGCGTGCGATTGCACCATACCCTTGACTAAGCAATGCATGCACAATGTCCTTAAACCTCTCGTCATTTTTATTTAAACCACTTGCTTCTTGTGCAAGTTCTTTTGCATGATCTTTATCGCGTATTGTTACTACCATAAAAACTCCTTAAAAGTAAAATACCATTAAATGGTGTTTTGTATTTTACAAAAAAAAAAACACGTCAAGCATATTTTGGTTAAGAGAATATAAGAATGTGTATTTTTGGATATATGTTTGTCTATAAAAGCAAGATTGAAAACAAGCAAGATGTAAATTAGTGTTGTTTGATATTGTGTTTATGGGAAAATATCATATTTAGGCAATGAATATATGTTGCTATATGTGGCTAAAATATCTTATTGTGCATAAAATGTTGTAACTCTTTGGGAAGATGAGATGTGCTAATGTTGTATTCAAAAGAGTTATCATAAGGTTATATTGTTAGGTATTGCTGTATTGCTCTAACCCTTCTATTTCCGTATCTGTGCATAGAAACGCACTTTTTGTTTTTAGGTTGGCATTTGCTCGCAAACAAGCACGCAAAAAGAGATCTGCTTCTTCAAGATTGGAAAAAATAGTTGTAGTTTCAGCAAATGTCATAACTTCATAAAGATTAGTAAATATTCCCATATTTTCCATGAATGTTTCAAAACCGCTTACATTATCTTTTAGCACTTGTTCATTGGGGTCAAGTTTATTAATTGTAATTTTATAAAGATGAAACTCATGGATAACACCGCGTTCAGTCCTTGCATCAAATTTACTGCCCGGTGTTGGTAGAATCATATTTGTGCCATAAAATTCATTTGCACTTACGACAAGCTCTTCTGGCTTTACAACTGAAAAAACCATAGGTAAATCAACCAAAAAATCTGCTTTCTTTTTCATATTATGCTCCTAATATGTATGCCTTTAATCTATCATTTTGGAATTATAGCAATAAAATAAAATGATTGAAATACTTTTATGGTTTTTATAATAGAATTAAATGCATTTTTCACCTAAATTACATTTTATACTATTGTTTGTATAATTTTTTGCAGGTTTAATATAGGCATTGCAGAAATATTAAGCAGAGATTATTTTGTTGCATATTGTTATATTATCATTTTTTTAGTATGGTATATAGCCTTTTATTGTGTATCATAATATTTTTGTGCTATATGAATGTTTTGTGAAAAATAGCCATGTTGTTGCTTTTTGATATATTTTTATCAAAAGTTGCAATATATTGGTGTTTTAGGAATGCAATTTGCTTTATAAATGTTTAAGATTTTACAAACATTATAAAGGGGTGCTTTATGGTCGCTGATATGAATATTGCTGGAATAACCCAAGCACAAACAACGCCAACAGATAATCCAAAGCAAAAAATAGACACAAATATCGAAACACCTTCATTTTCTGAAGCACTTGCCAACAAAGAAAAAAAAGATTCTACAAAAACACATGATAAGCAGGCGGATACAAAAGATTCTAAGACATCGCCAAAAGATGCAAAGCAGACAAAAGCAGATGACAAGCAAGTAGATACAAAAGATTCTAAGACATCGCCAAAAGATGCAGCACCAAATCCTTTAACAACAAAGCCAAATAAAAAGCAAGCAGAATCTACACTTGTAAAAGCGTTAAAAGATAAAAATACAGATGAGGCAGAGTTGGTTACAAGCGACGAATCAACGCAAAATGATATAAAAGATGGCACACAAGAAAAATCAAAAAAAGCAGATTCTAATACGCAAGATTCCATACAAGTAAAGCAAGATAGCAAAACAAAAAATGCAGAAAAAAAAGACAATGCTAGCAAAGCAGATTCTATTGCACTTATGCAAGCGCAAGAAGAAGGTGCGACAGAAGATAATATGGCAAATAATGTGCTAGATGATGGTGATTTGCCACCTAAAGATAATGCCAAAAATATAGAATCTAAAACCAAAGGACTTACAGAGCAAAAAGATTCTCAATTAAAAAGTCTCAATGATGTCAAAAAAGAGGCACAAGCACGTAATCTTAATCTACAAAAAATGGAGATTGTAGAGCATGGTAAAAAAAATCCAATCAACCCCCAAGATCTTATGGATAGAGATATACTTGATGGTAACAAAGAGCGGCTTGCATTTTCTCTACAGGATAAGGGGAAAGCCCTTAGCACGTCGCTTGCAAAAACAAGCATGCAAGATACAAGCGAACATACTCAAAAAGATGCACTTTTGGCAGAGTTACTGAATCGATATGATGCAAATGCAAATGCAAAGAGAAAAGCACAAAATGAAATGGAAAAATTGCAGTTTAAGGTTGGTGATGGCGATAAATCAATGATAGTTGAACGCACTTATATACAACCAAAAAATATTACTGAATCTAAATTTCGCAACGAAATCATGGAACAAGAATTTCTTGAAGAATTACATGATATCACTGGTGATGAGGATTTGGGGGAGTTGATAGAAACAAATAAAGCAAAAATAATAGCACATGTTGCACAACAGACGGCTAAAATAGGGAATGCAAAAGATGGTGTTGTTATACAAAAAACCTATCAAGGTTGGGCACAACAAGGGCAGTTCTTAGATCCCAAAGAAATAAAAGATTCTAAAAATACGGCTTTTGAAATGGAAGTGCAAAAGCCTTTTGATGCTTTTTTTGCAGAGAATCTAAAAGCTGACTCTAAAGCCAAAGAAGCAGAGGTAATGGCTAAAACAGAAAAAAAGACAGAAGAGAAACAGAAAGAAAAGGTTGATTCTAAACAAGAAGTGGGGGCTATACATACAAAGCAGGAAGTAAGTATGAAAAATGCTATGGCACGCGAAGCTATGAAAAATTTTGCAAGCCAATTCCGAGAAGAGGTGATGAATTATAAACCACCAATTACGCGTATTAATCTTGAGCTTAATCCTGCAAATTTGGGACAAGTTGCTATGACGATATCAAAGAAGGGTAAAGATTTGCAGGTAAGCATCACTTCAAATGCCAATGTTATGACAATGTTTGTGCAAAATGCACAAGAGCTGCGACAAAATCTTATGCAAATAGGCTTTAATAATCTTGATTTGAATTTCAGCACACATGATGGGCAGGGTGGTAATATGCAACAAAATGATTCTAAGGAGCAAAAAGAAAACAATCTAAAGTTGCAAAGTATTGAAGAGGCAGAAGCACAAATCCAGCTTGGCAATATCCCACAATCAGTTGAAATTTCACTACCACAATATGCATAAAATAGTATTTGGACGGCATTATTCTTTCTTTATTTATAAAATATCGCTAGAATAATCCTTTCATAAGTTTTTAAGGATATATGATGCAAGAGTATGGCAAGAGAAATAAAAGTTTCGCAAAGGCTGTTTATATAGAGGAAGTAAATATGCAGGACTATATAATGGTTGATATGCGAGACCCAGAAGAAGTTTGTGCAGCACGCATTAAAGGTGTCCCAAATATTAAAGAAATACATGCACTTTATAATCTTGCTAAAGATAATCCCGATAAAAAAATACTTATTCATTGTAAACTGGGTGGACGTGCTTCGGCAATGGGGAGTAGGCTTGTAGAGCTTGGTTGTGATAATATTTATTTTTTTGATGATGCATTCTCAAAGTTTTATGAGAAGTTTGAAATTGTTGGGACTGCAAAGGATTGTTTGCGAAATTTACAATAACTCAATTTAATTTTATTTTTGGATATAACGAAATGAAAAAGCTTAATTTATATATGTTATCAGGGGTTTTATCTTCAGCATTGCTTGTGGGTGGGTTTGGAGTCTTGCAGGCACAAAATATTGCAGAACAAACGCAAATGCATCTCGCACAAGAAATGCCAAACATACAAACACCACAAAAGAAAAAGCTCACTCAAGCAGAGCGAGATAGGGCTATGCAGCGTTTTATGGCAGCAGTTAATATTGTTGAGCATAGCTATGTGAGCGATGTTGATGCTAATGAAATTATAGAAAAAGCGATTTCTGGCATGTTAAGTAATCTTGATGCACATTCAGCTTATTTGCCACAGAAAGATTATGAGGACTTGCGTGCAAAAACAAGTGGTAGTTTTAGTGGCATAGGTATTACGGTTGGTATGAAAGATGGTGCATTAACTGTTATCGCTCCGCTTGATGATACGCCTGCAAAAAAAGCAGGATTAAAAAGTGGTGATATTATTTTAAAAATTGATGATAAGCCAACACTTGATATGAAGATAGACCAAGCAGTTTCGTTAATGAAGGGCAAAAAAGGCACAAAGGTAATACTTACTATAGTAAGAGCGGGCGAAACAAAACCATTGAAATTTGAAATTAAACGCGACGATGTGAAAGTCCGCTCTACTCTTGTAAGTAAAATTGAAGATACAAATTATGCTTATGTGCGTGTGGCGACTTTTGATCAACATGTTACGCGGGAGGTTAAAAAAGGCTTGAAAGATATTGGCAAGTTTGATGGTATTGTGCTTGATTTGCGTGGGAATCCGGGCGGGTTGCTTGATCAGGCTATTGGGCTTGTTAGTCTTTTTGTTAAAAATGGTGTTGTTGTAAGTGAACGCGGTAAAATAGAGAATGTAGAGTTAAAAACTTCTGGACAAGCAGAGTTTTTGCATACACCGCTTGTTGTGCTTGTTAATGGCGGGAGTGCTTCTGCGAGTGAAATTGTGGCTGGTGCATTGCAAGATTATAAAAGAGCAGTTGTTGTTGGAGAAACAACTTTTGGCAAGGGAAGTGTGCAAAAGATTTTTCCATTTGGCAGAGAATCTAAGGAGGCATTAAAGCTCACTATAGCAAAATACTACCTTCCAACAGGGAGGAGCATACAGGCTGTTGGCATTACGCCTGATCTTATTGTTGCAGACGCTGAAGTGCCTATAGGACCTGAAAATCAGCTTGAATTTAAAGAAGCAGATTTAAAGCGGCATTTAAAAAATGAGTTATTGCAAGATGATAAGAAAGATCAAATAAAAACAAATATTTTAGATTCTGAAAACAAAAATATCACCCAAGCTATGATTATGAAAGATATGCAGTTAAAGAGTGCTGTTGATGTATTGAGAACTTGGGCAGTGATTAAAAGCACACCACAGACAAAATAGCGTATATGTTGGATGGAGTTATTATGAAAAACATAATTGATAATCAGACGCAATTTCTACAAGATACTTTAATGGAAGCAAATTTGCTTTATGAGGGTAAAGGAAAAAAGCTTTATAAAACACAGATAAAAGATACTTTGCTTGCTGCATTTAAAGATGATTTAACTGCATTCAATGCACAAAAAAAAGGTAGTGAAGTTGGTAAGGGTAGCTTAAATTGTCAGATTTCAACACAAATTTTTATGCTCTTAGAATCTCATAATGTGCATACTCATTTTATACAAACCCTGCAAGATAAATATATGTTATGCAGGCAATTAACAATTATACCTATTGAAGTTGTGGTAAGAAATATTGCTACAGGAAGCTTAAGTAAGCGTTTGGGTATTGCCGAATCATTAGATATTAAAACAACGCCACTTGGGACACCGCTTGTAGAGTTTTATTATAAAGATGATTCTCTCAATGATCCTATTATTACAGATTCTCATTGTTTGCTTATGGGTATTGCAAATAATAATGAGATAGCAAAACTAAAAGATCTTGCATTGCAGGTAAATAAGATATTGCAGGAATATTTTGATAAAGCCTCCTTAAGACTAATAGATTTCAAGCTTGAATTTGGGCGAGATAATAAGGGTAATATTTTGCTTGCTGATGAGATTAGCCCAGATAGCTGTCGGTTATGGGATAAACAAACAAATAAAAAAATGGATAAAGATATTTTTCGTCAGAATCTAGGCAATGTAACAAGTGCTTATCAAGAAGTGTTGTCGCGTTTAGTAGAAATTAAATAGCATTGTATGCTAACAATTTGGCACTACATATTATTGTTTGTCGTGAGTGAGAAAAATGCGGTTATTAATATATGCAACTTGTGCAGCTTGTTTATTTTTATTGTTAGGGTGTTCTATTAACCGCCAATTAGTGCCACTTGCTAAAAGTAAAGAGATTGGCTTTGTAAGTGATGGCAGCTTTGTATTGCAAGATCCACCAGCAGGAAAAGCACGCATTTATGTATATCGAGAAAATAATCATGTGGGTTCTTATCTAGGTTATACATTACGCATTGAATACCAACCAAAGACAGATTCTAAAGGACGCCCACATTACGACAATTATCAAGATTCTCTTGGTTATATGGCAATGGGAAAAACATTTTTAGCTGATGTTGAGGCGGGTTATCCCATTGCTCTTATGGCACACACAGAAGCAACATCATATGTTTTATTTACTCCTATGGAAGGTGCGATTTATTGTATTAAAGGAAGCATGCGTAATGGATGGACTATGCCAAGACCACATATTGTTTTTGTAGATAAGCAAACATGTGAAGAGGCATGGATTGATTATTTTTCAAACAAAAATATAGAGTTTCAGAATCAATGGCGTAAAGTCTATAATGAAAAAGGAGATAGGATACGACTTGATACTCCGACACAGGCGAGAGTTATAAAATAAAATACCAATATATTAAAAATATAAAGCCATAAAGAAGCAATAATCAAAAGAAACTCACTTTAGAAAAGTGAGTTAAAGATATGCAAAGCTATACAAATAAGCATGATGAAAACAATAATATTATATCAAACATAAAACATATATCTTATATTCCAAATGTTGTTGCACTTGTATATTTTTTATTGTCGCAATACGAGTTGTGTGGATACCACATTGAATTTTGATAAATTATTCCCAATAATCTCACATATATGTAAGGCTAATTTTGTAGCATATTTTTCATATTTAGTTTTTTAACGAACATAGCCCAAATCACGCAATGTATTTGCAAGTTCTGCAAGTAATGGACCACCACGTCCGCCACTACCACCATGCTCTATAAGAATAGTAATAACATATTTTGGATTTTCATAAGGTAAAAATGCGGTAATCCAGCTTTGTGATCTATGCCAATATTCCATATCAGCCTCCCTTTTTCTTCTGATTGCATCTTGGGCAATACCTACGACTTGAGCTGTCCCTGTTTTACATGCAAGTGTAACTTTTGTGCTTCGTGTTACGCGATATGCAGTGCCTGATGGATCGGAGCAAACTTGATACATGCCAAGCCGCAAAGCAGGTAATTTTGTATGTTCAAATTTTGTTAATACATCTTGTGTGGGTATTTTTGTTGGCATACCACCTAACTCTTTAGCAAAATGGGGAGTTACAAGCTTGCCGCTTGCAATCAAAGCAGTATAACGTGCAATTTGCATAGGTGTTGCAAGGAAAGAACCCTGCCCAATTGAAGTAACAATGGTGTCCCCCACATACCATTGTTGCGAATAATTTTTCATTTTCCACTCTGGTGTTGGAAAGATTCCCATATTTTCATAGGGCAAATCAATGCCTGTTTTTTGACCAAAGCCCATTTTATTCATAATTAAGGAAATATTGTTAATACCTGCAATTTGCGAAAGCTTATAAAAATAGACATCAACACTTTCTCTAATAGCTTTATACACATCGGCACTACCATGCCCTCCAGCTTTCCAATCACGAAATTTATGTTTATTTACTTCGATATATGGGGGAGTATTGATAATTGTTTTTTCTGTTGTGTCTGTAAATTCTAGAAATGCAAGTGCCATACCCATTTTAATAACAGAACCCGGTGGGTATTGCCCACTAATAAGTTTGTTGATTAGGGGTTTATAGGGATTTTCTAGTAAATCTTTGTATTTTTTGTGTGATATTCCACCTACAAAATCATTAATATTATATTCAGGATAACTTCCTGCAGCAAGTATCTCACCATTATGTGCATCCATTATAATGGCTGCCCCATTATGTTCGCTAAAAACCGAATCAAGCTTTTCTTGCAAACGCATATCAAGACTTACTTTCATATCATTATTGCTTGTAGCAGGTATTTCTTGAATAAGTCTTAATTGTTGGTTAAGGCTATTTACCTGTATGGTTTTCTCACCAAGCTGCCCTTGTAAAAACTCATTATAATATTTTTCAAGCCCCTGCTTACCAATAATTTTTGTATATCGTGAAACACGATCATTTTCCCTATCACGCACATCACTTGCACCAATATATCCTATAACATGTGCAGCTGATGCATTATTTGGATAGAATCTTTTTGTGGTTGGTGTTATAACAATATTCTTTTTTTGTATCATGGTGGCATACACAATTTGCATTTGTGCATAAGGAACAAAGTCTATTAAAGTAACGGGTGTGCGTCTATAAATGCTATTAAATTTTTGGTATGTTTCACGCAATTCATCTACATCCACATCAATAATATGTGTCGCTATGAAGGCAAGCTCTTGCTCAAGTTCATCGCGATTTAAGCGGTTACGCAATGCAAGATTAAAGCCCAGCTCATTAATCGCTAAAGGCTCATTATTTCTATCGAGTATTTGTCCTCTTGTTGGCACAAGAATTTCAGTTTTTATGGTATTAGCTACAGATAGCTTATTGTAATATTCATGCCTTGCAATCGATAATATATAAAGCTTAATGATAATAGTAGCAAAGATAATACCAAACACTACATAAAGAATTTTAAAACTTTGTGGTATTTTTTTCATAATTACTCTTTAATAAAAATATAATAATAAAGGATTGCAAATATGCAATCCATGATAAGATAATAGATATAAATAGATGAAATTGCAAGCATGGGGGTTTTAAACAATATATTACACAATAATAATCCCGCGAAATAAAGCAAATAAAGTGCACAAATATAAATGAGAATAAAAAAGGCATTAACAAGCAGTATAGATTCTAATTGTTGGGCTATAAATAATTGCACAATAAAAAATACACAAGGAATAATCCCAGTAAGCAATGCTTTATCAAACTCATAAAAGAATAAACAACCTATAATAACTATTGGAATATAAAACTTTTCTTCATTATAATGTTGGTGAAATATGAGAAATAAAATACCCATAAGCGGGGGTAAAAGCGGATAAATATCACTCATCACAATATAAAGAAAATATGTTATAACTCCACCAACAACAAGAAGAATATATTTTGCTTTTGTGCGTTTATATATCATAAGGGCATACTCTTTTTATTTATAATTATACATCATTCTAGCTTGAAGTGCAAGATTTAAGGTAAGAAATGCATTCTCATGCTGCATAAATATGTATATAGAGTGCTGTATTGTTTCTTGATAATTCTCAAACAATTTATTTTCTTTTAACCATAGTTCTAAAGTATTGAAAATGATATATTATCACCTTTATAGGCTATATTATCTTTGGTTGTTAAAGGAATAGTGATAAAGAAGTATAAATAGTATGAAAAGTTTATTTCAACTAGCAAATATATACGGATATATAGTATATTTGATATATAGCACTTCTATAGAAAATGAGTAAAATTTTTATGATAGATATTAAAGCCCAAAAAATACACCATAAAAGTAATATGATAAAAAAGTGTATTCAAGTTTTGCTGCCACTCTATTAGGAAGTATTTACACATAAGACAGATTAACCAATGGTAAAATATTTTTTAGATATTGAGTATATTTCAATATTTAAATAATGCCAATAATAGCTATTGGGTTTTTCAATAATACTAGCACTTGCATTTTCTAGTAAATCATATGCAAGAAAGCATACTCAATATCAAAGATATTCGCATAAACTCTATTCATTATTATTGAAAAATATTGTAATGTTGTCTTATTTTGCCTTAATAACACCAACGATAGCTACTGATGGCTTTTCAATGACACTAACACCTGCAATCTCTGGTAAATCACGCACAAGAATGGCATGCCCAACATCAAGACTGCTTACATCAAGTGTATAATCATTTGGTAGCACCGCCGCATCACATTTTACTGCTACTCTTTTACGCGAAAATACAAGCACACCTTTATTTTTTAAACCAACAGGCGAGCCTGTAACTTTGATGGGAACTTTATATTTTGCTATGCAACCTTTTATTGCAAACATCATATCTACATGCAAAATATCGCTTGTTACTGGGTCTTTTTGGTATTCTTGCACAACAACATCATATGTGTTATTTCCGATTTTAACAGGGAAAATAAGTGTCTGTTTGGTACGCATATATCTAATAAAATCGTTGCGTTTAAATGCACAATGTATATTTTCTTTCCCTTTACCATAGATATTGGCAATTAGATAACCATCTCGTTTTAACGCTTTGGCGTTAGCTTTACTAATACTATCTCTAAGCTTGCCTTCTAACATTAATAAATCCTTTCAAGATAAAATAAAAGGGCATATTATATCATATTGATAACAATATGTCAAAGATTCTATCCAAATATTGATATTCTAAGGTATAGTGCATTGTAAATTTTATTAAGAAACACATAAATAAAAATATTTATCATTTTTATTGACAAAAATATGGTATTATAATGTTTTTATTATTTATTATAAGGAGCGATATATGAGCGTTACAAGTATTATAGAGCACATGAATGGACATCATGCAGCAGAGCTGTTAGGTTTGGTAAAGCATTATGGCGGTTTTGACGCAAAGGAAGTAGCACTTGCTAATGTTACAGAAGATGGTATGTATATACAGGCTGATGGCAAGGAGATTTTTGCACCATTTCCTACAAAAACTGCACCACAAGATTATAAAAATGCTATTATAGGGCTTTGTGGCACTATTAGTAAAAAAGATGAACAAATAGCTGATGAAGTAGAATCTTTTAAAGATGAGTTTAATACCATATTGCTTGCTTCTCTTTCCAAAGACAATAAGCCACATATTAGCTATTCGCCATTATTGCGATATCAGGGAGAATATTATCTTTATATAAGTGAAGTTGCAGCCCATTGTCAAAATTTACGCACTAATTCAGATTCTGCTCAAGTTATGTTTATTGAAAATGAAGATAAAGCAAAAAGTATCTTAGCACGAAAACGTCTTACTTATGATGTGAGTGTAAAGTTTTTGCCACGCGATGATTTTTTTAATAAGGTTTATGATAGCTTTGAAGAGCGTGTAGGTAAAAATGCTGGTCTTGCACAAGTGCGTGGAATGGAGGATTTTCATTTAGTAAAAATACAATTTAAAGAAGGACGCTTTGTAAAAGGGTTTGGACAAGCATATAGCATTGATGAACAAGGTAAAATTGGACATGTTAGGGGTGGTAGTGGTGGTATGCCACACAAGATGGGACATAAATAATAAAATATAGTTTTGCATTGCTTTATTTAAGTATAAGTCAATTGCAAGACTTTGTGTTTTGATTATTTTATGGTGGCAAAGCATATATAAACTATATACTTTGTCTATGATGGAATCTGTAAAATATTTTTTTGGCTTATTTTTATGTGTTTTAAGAACCAAGAAAAGCAGTTAGCATTGTAGTTTTTTATTATAATTTGTCGTTTGTAAAAAAGCTCATAATGCAAGAGATACAAGGATTACACAATAAAATAACTCTCTCTACTAAGGTTTTTTATCTTTATTGAGCTAAACAAGCTTCAATATATCTAAAATATATTCTTTGGTGGGTGTTTTGGATATTCTTTATTCTTTTATTTATATTCAATCTGCTTTATTTGAATAATAGCTTAGAATCTATATGAATTGATATATGTTTCTCTAAACCATGCAACACATAAAGCACATGTTGTGGATTTGTATCGATGGGTTCTTTTTAGAATATAGTCAATAGCACAAAAGTTATAATATGTGTTTATAGCCAAAAAATATATTTTTACAAAATAGAGAGTATTTCAATTTATGGGAATAGTAGATTTTATTTATATGTTGGATTATTTATTGCATTATAGATTCAAAGCTTGATATTTGCTTTAGATAATATTATAAGCAATACTGCCCTTACGCTTTAGAATCTAAATCATTTTTATAGCCATGTAGGCTACAAAGCAAGCATGCAATAATAAAATAAAAAGCAAAATATTTTATTATTTTTTATTGAAGCACATTATGACTAAATATAAAATCACTATATTGATAGCAATATATTAGAATTTATAGGAGTAAGATGAACCAACATAAATTGCTGCACCTACGCTTGTTTTAGAGCCTTCTGCATTCAATGCAGCACCAATTTTTATACCAATATCAAATTCATGGTGTTCATTTACCGTTGTTCTTGAGCCAAGATTAATACCTAATGTTGTGGCAACTGTTGTATCCGCACGCGTCATACCTTTAGGCACATATATTGGTGTGCCCATGAGCATCCCACCAAAGAAGCCAGCATACATACCGGTTGTAAAAGCACTATCGCTAACAAAATCAAAAAGCATATCTCCATTAAGATCAGCCATAACATTTAAATTCACATTCATGCTAGCACTTGTAGTTTGAGTTGCAGGGATTGCCAAGAGTCCAAATGCACTAATAGCAGAAACATAGAATCTCGCACCAATATGCTCATAGAAAAATGCTTGGTAACCACCTTTGAAACCAATTGCAAGGGAAGAGTTTAAAGCTGCCCCATTACTTAATTGTCCTGTAATCATACCACCAAGGTTTAAACCCAAAAAGCCGCCATTATTATTTTCTGCCGCATTCATACTAGTAAAGCTAAGCACACTGGCAAGCACACTTGAGAGTAACAATTTTTTCATATCGCATTCCTTACAAAAAAGATAAATATTTGTCGCATTTTACAAAAAAAAAAAAACAAAAGTCAAGACCACTATTCTATTTTTTATATATTTAGACTTTTATATAACAATATGTAACATTTTTTAAAAAAATATTCAATATATATAAATATAATACAACTATACAAAGCTTTTATTTTTGTTTGTAAAATGACAAAATTGAGTAAAATGTTGTATATTTGGTGATGTGGTAGTGTAATGAGATTCTGTATTTATGGACAATAAAATCAAAAAAGTGCCTATTCTTTATGAGTCTATATAGCACTTCTTTTGTTTTTGATTTAAATTGTTAGAATAGATAAAAGCATTAACCATGTAAATGCAGTAAAATCTAATATGCATCCATTGAATATAATGCAATATATTATTACAAGAGAGTTTTGTTGGCTATATTTATTGTATTAATATGCGAGTGTAACAGAATCATAAAAATCTTGCATTGTTTGTTGTTTGTTGGTTATATTGTATGTTTGTAAATATTTATGTAGCATACTTGCGATACTTCGTGTAATAATATCAGTTTCAATATTTACTCTCCGCCCTACTGCATATTGCATAAATAGTGTATTTTGCATAGTATGGGGAATAAGCACAAGGCTAAAAGTGCTATCTTGCACTTTATGTATTGTAAGACTAATACCATCAATACACACACTTCCTTTTTCAATCATGCATTCAAGGGTTTTTGCTGTTGTTTCTATGTAAAAGATATGTTGGTTTGCTTGTGTTTCTTTAGCTTTTATGATACCAATAGAGTCGATATGCCCCTGCACGATATGCCCATGTAATCCATCATGCAAACGCAAAGCAGGTTCAATATGCACGAGTCCTTGTAAATTCTCTATAGCAATAAGTGCTGCTGTAGCCGTGCTTAACTCAACACTAAAATGTGTTGGTGTGCTCTCTATAGCAGTTAAGCATGCACCATTTACCGCGATACTATCACCTATTGATGGGTATAAATCAGATTCTAAGCATAGAATCTGATTCCGATAGAAACGCACTTTTGCAAATTTTCTGACAAGTCCGCTAAACATATTGAATCTCCATATTTTAATTGTGATAGATTTTTCATATCATAAAAATATAAAATTCTATTTTTATAGTGAATTATACGATATAAAATCCCTAATATCTATCATTTTTTATTGTTTTGTGTGATTTAGGCGTGTGATATTGTAGAATTACAATGCCTATATTGTAAAATTTTTATTTTGTGGCAACAAACTAAAATATATCTATTGCACCAATACTATAATTTCACACACTATGTAATTTTAGATTCTAAAATAACTTCTTTTTACGACATGTTGCTTATTCTTATAGGATTTTCCTTGTTAGCATAAAAAATAAAGTTTGTTTTTGGTAATATTTGAGAGTAATAGAATGTAGAAAATTATAATATAATTATTCAAGGGCATAAATACATTTTATGCTTTGGTGTGGGAGATTAAAAGCTATATTATGGGCTATATGAGAGTATTTATATGCATAATACCCTTTATCTAGCCCCCATAATTTTCCATTCAAAAGGTAATGTAACTTCTATGGTCTGTAAAGCTGCATTATCTGATTCTGTAATATATGCAGGAAAATCAAGACTTGCACGATTTAATGTTTTTGTAATTTCACTTTCAATAATTTCATTACTTAATCCTTCGGATTTTTGTAGAATTTCTACATCGTGTAATACCACTTCCTTACCTGATATATGCACATGTGCTAATGCTTTTACCCCATATCCATTTAAAACCCATTCTTGTGGATAACGCATTGCATTATTAACGATATAGCGATAAAGTGCAAAATTTTGCACATTTTCGTTCATCTCTGCATGGCGTTCCATACTATAGGGGAAGCGTTCCCATCTTTTTTCTTCAAGTTGTTTTGCTGCATTATCTGCAAGCATTGCTAAAACAATATCCATGTGTTACCTCCTTTCAACCACCGCATTCCTATATTATTGCTTTAAACTCAGCAATGTATTCAGAATTTGATCTGATGTTGTAATTGCCTTTGAGTTTGCTTGGAAACCTCTTTGCACAACGATAAGCTGCGTTAAAGCCCTGCTTAAATCCACATTACTCATTTCTAGTTTAGAGCCGCTTACACCACCTCTACGTCCTGTATTTGCTGCACCTATGATTGGCTCACCGCTATTGCCTGTTTCTGAAAAGATATTATTGCCCTCTGCTTGCAAACCAGCACTATTGGCGAAATTTGCTAGACCAACTTGTGCTAATGCAAGCGTTTTTCCGTTACTAAATGCACCAAGTAATGCCCCATTCGCATCAAAGCGAACATCCATTAAATCCCCAGCATTATAACCATTTTGTGCAATATTGTAAGTTTCAGAACGTTTATCTACGCTTGTTAAGCCGTCAAATGTTTGGTTTTTACCAAAGTTAAGCTCAAGTCTTTGTGGTGATTCAGAGCCATTTTTTGGATCAAACTGCAACATAGGTGGGTTCATTCCTGCTAAACTACCATCATTATTGAAGGATACTCTACCGCCTTCAAAAATATTGGGATTATCGGGGCTACCACCAATAAATTGTGCTGGTTCAGGCACAATTGCTCTAAATGTCCATTCCTTGCCGCCACTTTTTGTAAATTCAAAGCGGATAGTATGCTTACTGCCTAAACTATCAAATAAATCAATACTTGTCGCATGTCTTGCATGTGTAAGTTTTCCGCTTGCTACACTTGCACCGCCCTCAATGAGTGAAGCAGTGTTTAATGCACGCATTGCATCACGCAATAAAATATTGCTTGAAACTTGCCCTGAACTATATGCACTTGCCATAATTTGCAAATTGTCGGTTACTCCATCATCATCATCTTTGTTTGCTATCTCAAACATACCAAAGCGATTTAAGGTAACGCTTACACTTGCAGTGCTGTCTTTATATGGTTTGCCCGGACTTTTTATCATGTTTGCATCATATTGCATTAAAGCACGCAAGTCTTCTGTTGTTTTAAATTGCCCTGTTGTAGAATCTGGATCATTTGATTTTGTATAACGATAACGGAATGCGGTAATATCTTTATCTCCCTCTACAAAGTTTGCAAATGCACCTGTTCCGCTTTTTGTGATAACAATATTTTTTGTATTTTCATCACCATCCATTTCATTACGATTTTCAAGTCGCAATTGCCCATTATCAACATATGCCTCAATACCTGTTTTATCACGCACTGCATTAATAGCTGAAACAGCAGCAGCAAGTGTGCTTGTCCCAGAAAGCCCAGAATCATTTGTGAAACTTACTTTTTGTCCATTAAGGAACATTATGCTTGGTTCTTTTGTGGTAACAACATTATTCACAAGGCGAGCAGTTTTATAGCTCATCCAAAAGCCTTGATTCTCATTTAATGCAAACGAATCGCCATCTGCATTAAAAAGTGCACCAAAATCTTCTGCCATTTGTGTTAAATTACCTTTAGAATCATATCTTGGGCTAATACCATCAGCAGCAGTATAAGTTGTCGAGTCAAGTGCTGCTACATTTACTACATCATCTACATGCCGCCCCGCACTAAGATTTGCCCTTAATGTTACTTTACTTGTAGGACGTGCAGGCATAACCATACCGGGATCGATTTGAATGCTTTCAAGCGGTCCCGTGTTATCTACCTTAAAGAATTCATTATCAGTCATTGTAGAACCAGATCCTTGATCGAGTGGAGGTCTATTCCACCCTTGCACCACATAGCCACCATTTGTTACGAGATTCCCTTTTGCATCAAACAAAAACTCACCATCTCTTGTGTAATTTTTAGTTTCACCTCTATCTCTACTAATAATGAAAAATCCATCTCCCTCAATAGCCAAATCTGTTTTCACATCAGTATTTTGTGTATTTCCTTGTGAAAATACCTTTGTTGTTGCATTGATACCAACACCCATACCAACTGAAAAATCATTTTGTCCCCCAAGTCCATTTTTATAGGGGGAAGTAGCAATTTGCTTTACTTGGGAAAGCATATCCACAAAAGATGCACGAGAATACTTAAAACCAACGGTATTCACATTTGCGATATTATTACTCTCTACATCTAATGCGACTTGGTGGGCTTGAAGCCCACTAACACCTGACCATAATGAGCGTAGCATAGAAATCCTTTACAATAATTTTAGAATATTATAAAGCAATTAGAGTTCCAATTATAGAGGTAGTGCATTAAAATATGCTTGTTTATAGAATCTATTTTATTTTTTAATGCCATAATAGACAATAAAATACATTAAACATGTATTTTACATGAAAAAAAGTAAAAATATAAGTATATCTTGGTAATACTTGCAAAAGAGCTTCATGATAGATATAGATAATGAATTATTGTTGGTTTTAGAATCTGCTCTATTCTCTTTTGTTTTCGATTCTAAAAAGTCTATTTATTTGCAATGTTATTTTGCTTTCTTAAATTTTATACAATAAGACTAAAAAATAAATCTCATGTAAATAATTTGCACAACAATCTTAATAGGTTTATCTTGCATAAGAATTTAAGGCTAGTGAAAATAAGCATATAGACATAATAAAATTTGCTATAATTATAAATGATAATTTATTGGCTAATATGAGGATATAATGGCAGAAGAAGAAAAGACGCACGCCCCATCCCATCGTAAAATACAAAAAGCAAGAGAAGAGGGAAGTATTGCAAAAAGTCCTGATTTAGTGGGGCTTGTAGGCTTGGTTGTCGGGCTTATGCTTCTTTTTATCATTTTTCCATTTTGGGTGCAAACTTTTAAGGGATTGTATATTGAATGCACGAAGCTTTTTCTTATGGATTTCAATATGCATACAATTTTTTCAATTACATTAATTGTATTAAAAGTTGCGGCAATGTGTGCTATGCCCTTTTTTCTCGCACTTATGGTGGCAGGGATTATTGGCAATGTTGCACAATTTGGATTTTTACTAAGTTTTAAGATCATTAAACCAAAAATTGATAAAATCAATCCAATTAAAGGTGCAAAAAATCTTTTTTCATTAAAGAAACTTCTTGATGGATTTATTATTACACTAAAGGTTTTTATTGCATTTGCGGTAGGATTTTTTATTTTCATTGGCTTTTTAGATGAAATAGCCAATATTTCAATGAGCCCATTAGACCAACAACTTGCATGGTTTTATAAAAAAGCACTTATTCTTATTGGAGCATTACTTTTTTTGTTTTTGGTAATGGGTATTTTAGATTTTTTAATAAAAAGGTATCAATATATAAAAAGTTTGCGTATGAGCAAACAAGAACTTAAAGATGAGTTTAAACAACAAGAAGGGAATCAAGAGGTTAAAGCAAAAATACGCCAAATCATGATGAAAAATGCTATGAATAAAATGATGAGTGCTATTCCTAGTGCCAATGTGGTAGTAACAAACCCAACACACTATGCAGTTGCATTGCGTTTTAATAGTGAAACAGAATCAGCCCCTGTTGTAGTAGCAAAGGGGATAGATCATCTTGCGGTAAGAATAAAAGGTATTGCAAGGGAGCATGAGATTCTAATCATTGAGAATCCCCCATTAGCAAGAGAGCTTTATAGACTTGTTGATGTGGATAGAATGATACCGGGTGAAATGTTTGAAGCTGTTGTTGAGCTATTCCAGCAAGTCGCTAAACTTGAGGCAGAACGCGGTCGCATTCCAGACTTTATGAAAAAAGCAGAAGATAAAAAACAACAACAGATAAAACGGCAACGCAATGTATAGCTATTATCCACTAAAAAAATCACAGAAAGAGTGTAATAAAATAATTACTACTAGTGCATGGAATCTAAGATAAAATCTCTATAGATTCTAAAGCTATATACTAAATACCAAAAGTATAGAGCTAGTTTAACAATCCAAATACACTAGATTAAAAATGCTTAATGTTGGGTTTATACTCAAATAAATATAAGCAATAAAAAAATCATAGGAAAACAGAAAATAAAATGCCCCCCATAAATTTAAGAAATAAGGCAGAAAAACACTCACCATAAATTAAAATAGTTACAAGGCATAACGATTTTTACACAATATGTAAAAAAATAATATATTTTAAAGTGTGTGTAGATAGAGATAGGTTTGATTAGTGTATCTAACTTAGCATTGAATAATTTCATATATGGTATATTAAAACAAATATAAAAACAATCAATCTCTAAACACTAATTTAATTTTGCAAATACTTTTACAGATTTTACTATTTCACCAATTAGTAGCTATAAAAAGAATGAAAGAAAGTTTATGTTAGCATTGTGAGTATAAATAGAATCCAGAATCTTTGCCATAAAACAATAGGCAAGATTTAATAACTATAAAGAGAGCGTATCAATAATATTTCTTTATTAGGACAATCTAACTGCTAGAAATTTAGCAATAAAGAATATGAAGCCCCATAAGATAATCTTGCGGGGAAGATATATAAAATGGATTTATGGGTTATCGCATTTATGCAGCTTGAGATAAAAACGCCTGTTTAAAGCTTGCTACAAATACGATTAATATAATAACAGGAATAATATATTTTATATATAAAAACCATATATCAACAAGTAATTTGTGCTTTTCACTGCCTCTTAATATTTCCTCTTTTGCTTCATCTTTTAGCACCCAACCAACAAAAAGAGCACAACCAAGTGAAGTAAAGATAAAGAATATTGTTGCACTAATATCATCAAAGGCATCAAAAATACTTTTAC
>JARHZY010000180.1 GCA_029264655.1 Helicobacter sp.
AAAGTATCCCTATAGTGAGTTTAGATGAAGTAATTAAAACAATGTATCAAACAGGTAAAGATATGAATGCAAAATACAGGGAAACATCACTTGGTGGATTAGCAAAAACACTCTCTAGTGTATGCTAGTTTGCTTCTATAGTTAATATTATTTATACTTAGCTATAGGTATTTAGAGATATTTATGCTATATGGTATGGCTTTTGGAAATAGCATTTTTGGCTTATTTGGTTTTCTTGTAAAACTATATAGTAATAAGTAAGGAGATAGCACTATTCTTTTGGTTATAAAGCTTTTCTCACGCCGCTAAAGCTTTATGCGTGTTAGAATTGACAGACATCATAAAAGCTAGCTATCAATATATAGGATTCTCTAATGCCATTTGATTTTCACATACAATTTATTTGTTTTTATCTCAATATTTAAGATTTTATAACTTTTTATTATATATTGTATTAATTCTATTTAGTGTAACATCACAGAATATCAATATTTTTATATAAGGGAAATTATGTGGTATATACCAATGACTGCAATGTTTTGTATGGGTAGTTTATTTGCTAATGATATTGATATATTGGTAAAAGAGTGTAATTCAAATAATAGTTTAAATTGCCTGAAACTTAGTGTTTTGTATTATAAGGGATTAGATGTTAAGCAAGACTATACCAAAGCTAAAGAGTTGTATATAAATACATGTGATTTAAAAGAAGCATTATCTCTAATCTTGGGTATTTATATGAAAAAGGATTAGACACAAAGTAAGATTCTATAAAAGCAAAAGAATTATATGCAAAAGCATGTGATTTAGAATATGGTAGTGGTTGTTCTATTCTTGGTTTTTATATTACAAAGGATTGGCGTCAGGCGTGAGGGTAAAAGGGTTATTTGAAAAAAAGCATGCGATTTAAAAGAAGGTTTAGGTCGTCTTAGTGTTAAGTGATGAGAGATTAGGTGTAAAACAGGACAAATCTAGGGCTAAAGCACTAGATAGAAAAGTATGTGATTTAGGAGAACAAGAGAGATGTAATGTTTATAAGATGCTTAATGAAGCAGATATTAATGAGTGAATGGTAGAATCTAATATTTATGGGATTAGAGATTAATTACAATGTATGGTATATTGAAAAGCAAGATTTACTCAACATTGCTTTATGGTGCTTAACTCCATTATGCTATATCACTTCCTTTTGGTATGGTTGTAGCCTTGTGTTCATTGTTTGCTGAGAGATTTCCATTTATAATGTGATAATGGATTGCTAGCACTGCAAGTTGTATATTTCACAGCATTAATATATTTTTTTATAGCATTTTGTGCGTTAGATTCTATAATATTATATTTTCAACATTATATTTCATAGCAATATGTAACACAAAATGCAAAATTATTGTATAATAGAAAAATAAGGTGAAATGCTGGGCTTACGCTCTTTAATTCGCAATATATCTAAACTCTGTAATTTTTATCAAGTGAGGTGTCTCATCGATTCGTATTTGATTATTCTCTGTGTTTTAGCTATGGCGGTTGTTTCGGGTATTGTGTTAAGTTGGCTAAAAATCCCAACAATTATTGGTTATATTATTACAGGTGTGCTTACTGCATATATTTTTGGCTTCAAGTTAGAAGATTCTGAAAGTCTGAATAGTATCGCTGAAATGGGCATTGTCTTTTTAATGTTTATGATAGGGCTTGATTTTAGCTTTAAAAGTATAAGTGAGATGAAACAAGAAGTGCTTGTATTTGGGGGTTTGCAGATTGGCATTTCAATAGCATTTTTCTTTGTCGTGTGTTTTTATTTTTTAGGTTTCAATTTTTCTACTTCTATTGTTGTAGCAAGTGCTGTGAGTCTTTCATCAACAGCTATTGTTTTAAAATTTCTCAATGAAAGTTCGCAGACAAAGACGCCTTATGGAATGGTATCTGTGGGGATTTTGATTTTTCAAGATATTGCAGTGATCCCAATTTTACTTATGATTAAGCTTTTAAGCGATAAAGATTCACAACTTTTGACATTACTTTTAACAACATTAATTTCTGCATCGATTGTGCTTATTTTGCTTGTTTTGCCGGGGCGGATTCTAGCCAAAGTGTTTTTACATTTTTCTGCAAATATGAAAACTGATGAAATCTTTGTGGGGGCTGTGTTTTTAATTGTTTTAGGTGCAGCCTATATTAGTAAATCTTTTGGTTTCTCGCTTACGCTTGGTGCATTTCTAGCAGGCATGATTATTTCTAATACGCCTTATAAGTATCAAGTATCTTCTGTGCTTGTGCATTTTCGCGATATACTTTTAGGTGTCTTTTTTATCACGGTTGGCATGCAGGTAGATATAATCTTTTTACTTGAATATTTTGCTGTTGTGATTGTTTTAGTTGTGTTAATGATGGGGGCAAAAACTCTACTTATGTATCTTTTCTTAATGTTTTTTAGAGGGGAGCGAGTGGGTATGCGTGTGGCATTATCACTTTCACAAATTGGAGAGTTTTCCTTTGCTATTTTTTTACTTGCAAGCCAACATAAAATCCTTCATCTTACGCTTGATGGAGGTATCTTAAGCTTGATTTTTGGTGATGCATTTTTTGCAAGTATTACTCCAGAAGAAATTTACCAGTTTTTAACGCTTATGGTAATTTTTTCAATGATTGCTACCCCTTTTATTCTTGATAAAATTGATAAAGTAACAGATATTTTCTTACGTTATATGCGTCCTATTAAATTTAAAGGCTTAGAGATTAAAGAGCAAACTTCACAAGAGGGAATAGAATCTAAAAAAACAGAGCTTGAGGGGCATGTTGTGGTATGTGGTTATGGAGCACTTGGGCAAAAGATTTTAGAATATTTTAAAGGTTGCAATGTGGAGTATGTCGCTGTAGATAAAGATTACAATAAGGTCGATGTTGCAATAAAAAAAGGGGAAAATGTCATATATGGTGATATTACACGCAGACGTATTTTAGAGCAACTTGGAGTAGGGCAGTGTGCAGCCGTAATTATTGCTATAGACTCTGTTGAGACTGCACAAAAAATCTATCAAAATATTAGTTCCTTATCGCCTTTATGCAAGGTTATTGTGAAAACAAAGAACACTATATTTGCTACACATTTGCATACTCAAGGAGTATATGGTGTAGTAGATGAAAGGGTAGAGATAGCAAAAATTTTGAGTGATTTAGCCTTGCAAGCAGTAGAAGAAAAAAGCAAAGAAACATAAAGAGAGGGGATTGCAATATAATTTATTATTTATATTTATATGCTTTTGCTGAAAACTTTCTTTTTAAAGCATGCTTTTAGTGCATTTAATGTATAATAATATTTTACTTTGATTTGAGTGAGGATATTATGCAAGCAAAGATAATAAGAAATGTTGTGATAGTGGTAATATTGGTTTTCATAGGAGGCGTTGTTGTATATTGCACAAATAAAACTGATATACAAAATGAAAATATAAAACAAACGCAAACAATAGATGATAATATTATAGACAAGAATACCCTGCCTAATAACCCTCAATTAGATGATAACGATACAGATAAAATACAACAAGATTCACAGCATACACAAGACACTATAACAACACAATCGATACAAAAAACATATGATGAAGAAAACCAACAAAACAACAATAAAACAACCCCGCAAACACAGCAAGATTCTAAACAAACACAAAAGCATATGCAAGAAAGCAATAATAAAACAACACAAGCTAGTAATAATAAAAATAATCAGGAAGTAACACAACAGACAATAAAGCAAAATACACAACAAGATTCCAGACAAATGCAAAAATATACACAGCAAAATGAAAATAAAAGTGGGGTATGTATAGTAGCCCCAAACTGCAATAACCCTAGCATCTCAAAGCAGCTAGCTATAACAAGTCTTGATTTGCATGCAAATATGCGGGCTAAAGAAGAGGAACGCATTAAAGGGCAAGTTGCTGGAGAAGAATTTATGCGGCTTTGGAGGCAAACTCGTAAAACAATTTTACCAAAACTCACTTCACATGTAAGCAATATTTATGATCAAGGCATGCAAGCTAATGGACAAACACGAACATGTGTGGCGAACTATTATACAGAAGTGCTTGAAGATTTTGGGCATGGCTGGAAAGATAAAAAAGGTGATAAATCTCCTGTATATAAAGTTATATATAGAGTTGCATGCAAAGATTTAAATACAGCCAAACTCACTATTCTTGAGGAAAGCCAATCACATAAAGATAGACACAATACAAACCAAATGCTTATGCGTCAAGACAATAAGATAGCCCAACATGATATTGGACGCATACCGCCTGCATGCAATGCTCCTGCGGTATATAGGCAACTTGCACAAACTGGATTCTATACACATGCTATGGCAAGAGCACAAGAAGAGGGACGCATACAAGGATATGCAGCACAGCAAAAATTTATGCAATTATGGGAAAAAACGCAAGCCAAAGTTACCACTAGGCTTGCAGCACGTGTAAGTAATGTTCGCGATCAAGGCATACAAGCTAGTAAGCAAATACGCACTTGTATGGCGAATTACTACACCGAAGTGCTTGAAGATTTTGGGCATGGCTGGAAAGATAAGAAAGGTGATAAATCACCATACTATCTTGTCTATTATACGGTTGCTTATGCAAACAATGAAGATGAGAGTATTGTTATTAAGATTACCGCACAAAATCGCGTGAGAACACATTAATCTTAATAAGAAGTAAAAATATGTTGTTCTTATGATATTTATAAGAACATATAAGCTTATATTGCTAGATCATTGGTTTCTTTAGAGTTAAATAAAGCAATCAAGTAATCTATATAATGCATTCATAAATCTTGACATAATGCCAACAATTTCTTAATAGTAATATTTGTAAATTTTATATACTAATAGCGATGTATCTGTGAAATTTATAGTAACCAAAAAGAATAAAATAGCTATGTGGCTATATAACTATGTATTTGGATAATAGGGAATTTATATTTGTTGTTTGTAATATATGGAATCCATAGGTATTATATAGATAGAAATCTATAATCTATATAATAAAAAATATATGCAATATTTTTTATATTGTTTTTTTTTAGAATCTTAAGAATTAATGATAAGGGAGAGAAGGGATAATAACTTTTTATTTTGTTGGAATTTAAAATACTACATTATATATTCCATATTTTTATATTGCTTTATTTCTAGTTGCATATATTAGTTTTTTGTTGATTAAATATTGTTAAAGAATATTGAAGTTATTTTGTATTTAAAATATTTAGGTTTTTACCCAATCATTTTGCATATTGTTGAAAGTATTGTTCAGTAAGAATTTTATATGGTTCTATATATTGTTTCTTTAATGTGCTATATATTTACCATAGCACATTAAAGTTTTATTTATTAATGCAAAAAATGCCTTCTACCCGAAAAATATAATGCGATATTATGTTTATTTGCTTCTTGTATAACTTCATCATCGCGAATGCTTCCACCCGGTTCTATAATCGCACTTACTCCAACACTTGCAGCAAGTTCTATGCTATCTTTAAAAGGAAAGAATGCCTCACTTGCAAGTACGCAGCCTTGTAGTTCTAGCCCCATATCCTTTGCTTTTTTAATAGCCGCATGGCTTGCATCAACTCTACTTGTCATACCCATACCAATTCCAACAAGATAGCCTTGTTTCACATAGGTTACGCAATTTGACTTCGTGAGACTTGCAATCTTATAGGCAATCTCTAAATCAAGCATTTGGCTCTCTGTAGCATGCGTATTGCTTACACATTGAGAATCTTGCACTTCATTAGCTATAATAAAATCACTATTTTGATAAACAAAACCACCTTCAATATGTTTAAAATCCCATATATCACGATGAAAATAAAGCCTTCTATTATGTGTCATATTATTATTGCAAGTAAAAATCTTAATACGTTTTTTATGTTGAAAGGCTTGCAAGGCTTCATCTGTTACATAGGCTGCAACAACTACTTCTATATAGCTTTTTAGGATTTCTTCTGCAAGCTCTAATGTTAGCACGCCATTAATAGCGACAACACCGCCATATGCACTTACACTATCGCATTGCAAGGCATAGCGGTATGATTCTATGAGATTATCTTTTAGGGCAAATCCACAAGGATTTCCATGCTTGACAATACACACACAATCTTTATCTCCAAAAGCACTTGCAATTTTTATTGCCGCATTCATATCTGTTAAGTTATTAAAACTTGCATTTCCTTTGAGATTTGTAAAATGTTTAGAGTAAAATTGCTCATATTCATAGAGTGCTCCTTTTTGGTGTGGATTCTCACCATAATTTGTTTCCATAACCTTTTTGCCAACAATAAAGACTTCTTGTCCAAAGCCTTCATTAAATCTTCCATACATATAATTTGCTATCATACTATCATATTGAGCTGTGTGGCTAAAGGCTTTCATCATAAGGTTACGGCGAAATTGCAATGTGTTATTATTGTTTTGCAATGTTTGTATAATTGCAGGATAATCATTACAATCAACCACCACCATAACATCTTTAAAATTTTTAGCCGCCGCACGTATCATACTTGGACCACCAATATCTATATTTTCAATGATTGTATCAAAATCATCAGTATGCTGTATTGTTGCCTTAAAGGGATAAAGATTAACGCATACAAGACAAATATCAAAAATTTGGTATTTCTGTGCCATTGTTATATCATCTAAATTATCTCTACGATGCAATATACCACCATGAATCTTTGGGTGCAGTGTTTTTACTCTGCCATCAAACATTTCTTCACTTTGTGTGTAATGGCTTACTTCCATAGCTAGTATCCCATTTGCTTGCAAGGTTTTAAGTGTGCCACCTGTGCTTAGAATCTTATAATCTAGTTTTATAAGCTCTTGGGCAAAAGATATAATTCCTTCTTTATCACTAACGCTTAAGAGTGCATATTTTTGTGTCATTGTATTCCCTTCATCTAATCCATTTGAAAGTTAAAGTCATATTGTAGCCTATTCTCCATAAAGTTTTATAAACAATGGAATTTTATTGTATAGATAGTATAATATGTGCTTTATTTATTATAATTAATATTACATAGCGTGTTCTTTGTAAAATAAGCTATATAATACATAAAAAAGTGAGTTTTTATTCTATAATGCTTTTATTTTGTTTTCAACATTTTTTATAACCCAATTTGGGGTGCTTGCCCCAGCACTAATGCCACACACTTTTTTCCCTAAAAACCATGTCGCTTCAATATCATTTTCATCTTCAACCAAATAGCTATCTTTACAATGATTCTGTGCAATATAAAAAAGCTGCTTTGTGTTTGATGAAGTTTTACCCCCTACAATAATCATAATATCTGCTTTTTGACTAAGTGTTCTTGTCGCTTCTTGATTTTCAAATGTTGCATTACATATTGTGTTAAAAACACGCACTTCCATTGTATTACTCACAAGATATTGCACAATTTGCAAAAAGTGCTCAATTTGTTTTGTTGTTTGTGAAACGATAGCAACTTTTTTTGGAATCTTTTTGATTTGTTGCAGTGATTCTAGATTACTAACAACAATAGGTGGTTTTACACTATAACTCATAACGCTACGCACTTCTGGATGATTGGAATCACCAAATATAACAATACCATAGCCCTCATTACTCATTTTTTCTACAATTTGTTGTGGTTTTGTAACAAAGGGGCAAGTAGCATCAGTAATTGTAACGCCTTTTGTTTGCAATGCTTCCAAATTCTGCTTTGTAATACCATGTGTGCGGATAATAACACTTTTACTATCACCTAAACAATTAATATCCTCTTGTACTCGCACACCAAAATTTTGTTGCAAACGATTAATTTCAAGTGGATTGTGTATCAGTGGTCCAAGTGTAAGCGTATTGGGGTTATTTTGTGCAATTTTTTCTGTAATTTTTATAGCCCTTTTCACACCAAAGCAAAAACCATATTTTTCTGCAAGTATTACTTCCATAATTTACCTTACTTTCCTTACAATATTTAAAATATGTAGTTTCATTCACTACTAATTTTATTTTTTCATATTTGTTTTGATAATTATGCAATCATTATAGCACATATATTTTAAGATTTATAGAGATAAAATAATAGTGGCAACATGTTAGCATGTTACTATGAAAATAGAAAAAATAATACCCCTATAATAAAAGCTCTTATATAGTAGAGTTATGGATTTAGATTATCCACACTTCTATTCATATTGATTGTGAAAAAGTATTAGTAAATATTTTATTAAGATTTTGCAAGCAAATTCTTGCTCTTTAGGCAAAAATACATTGTTGTTTTTAAGTGAAATTATAAAGCTAAAGTAATGCTTGGTATATAATGAAGCATTATAAGTGCATGGCTTAAGTGTTTGGGTTTAAGAGTAAGCTTATTGTTTGGATTATAAACACAAGCCTTTCAAGTTATCATAATTAAGTGAGATTGAATTGGGAAATTCTTGCCTATAAGGCGTAAGAATGATTTAGCCTTATAAGATTCTATTTACTTTTCATTGTGTTTTAATAAAGGACTTACATTTTTACTTGGCTTTTATCATATCGTGTAACCAAGTAAGTAGGTCATGTAATACTTCATGCTTATTTATTTCTTGAAAAATTTCATGACGTGCTTCTGGATAAAGTTGCAATGTAACAACAAAACCGCAGCCTTGCAACTTTTGCGCAATTTTTTGCACTCCTTTGCCAAAGTCCCCACATGAATCACTTGCACCACTTATCATATAGATAGGTGGTTTTGGGAGTGTTTTTTGCATAAGTTTGCTTGTGGATGAGAGAGGTTCTTGTAGCCACAATATACCACGAAAAAGTCCTATAAAGCTTTCAAGTGAAAATATAAATTGGCATGCTTCATCAGCACGATAGGCACGGACATTATCCCAATCGCGACTAAGCCATGCAAATGCACCTGTGCTATGTTGTGCATTTAAATCTTCTTTTGCAAATGGCTTATTAAATCCACCAAAAGAAAGATTATTAATGAATTTTTTACCCTGTTCTTTTGCCCCAATAAATCGTAAAAATTGTGCCATCATAATGCCAACTCCAAGTAATGGATTGTATGCAGGTGAGCCTGATAAAATAAGCCCATGCAACATTTCTCCATATTTTTTGAGATAACCTCTTGAAAGCAAAGAACCCATACTATGCCCAAGCAAAATAAAACGATGGTTGGGAAATCTCGCACAAATGATTTGTGTAAGAGTGTAAAGATCGTCTATGGCTTTTTGGAATCCATCTTGATGTATATCTGAAGCTGTGTTATTTTGTGTATTTGTTGTGCTGATACCACCCATTTCTCCCCATGGATGCGATGAGTCGATACTTTTACCATGCCCCCTATGATCGCTGATTGCAACAATATAGCCATGCTGGGCAAGACAACTACAAAGCCATTGATAACGTTCTTTATGCTCTACCATGCCATGTGCAATCTGTATAATTGTAGGTTGCGTTGTATATAAATTAGGATATGTGGGGTTTTGGTGTGTATCTTGTGTTGGCATATAAATATCATAATGTATAGCGAGATTATCGCTTTGTGAATAAAATTGTAAATTTTTTTCTACATGGATATTATAGTGTTGTGTTGGTGTGGTGGTATCATTTAATTGCATAAATACTCCAATCTATCTAAAATTTAATGAATATAATTGCTACATATTCATTAAAAAATGATACATTAATTTTCTCAACAAAACGATAGATATTGTGTATTGCTTGATAAAATATTGATGAATGTAAAAATATAGATAATTTTATACAATAGATGCTTATGATAAATATGGTAATTGATAACAATCATATGCATATTTTTAAATATATGATGGTTTATTTGCATAATTGTGTATTTTTTTATATTGTTATTATGCTGTTAGTATAAATTAAGGTGGTTTTTATAAAATATACTATACAATATAATATTATACTTCTTGTAATTTTTAATTTATATAGGGATTGCAAGTATCAAATAGAGCAAAGAGGTATTATTATGTTGGAACTTTTGATGATTGAAGATGATGTTGAATTAGCTGAAGTGCTAAGTGATTATTTAAAGCAACATGATATTCATGTAACAAATTACGATGAACCATACACAGGAATGTCTGCACTTGCAACAAAGCATTTTGATTTATTATTGCTTGATTTAACATTGCCAAATCTTGATGGCTTGGAAGTATGTAAAAAAGTTGCTAAGCAAAAAAATATCCCTATTATTATTTCATCAGCACGTAGCGATGTTAATGATAAAGTAAAAGCACTTGATAGTGGGGCAGATGACTATATCCCAAAACCCTATGATCCAAAGGAACTTGTAGCACGCATTCAATCCTTATTGCGTCGCTATTCACAAAAGATGGCGGAGGAGAAAATAACTGATAAATCTGTTATTTTCTCGATTGATAGAGATACAAGGGAAGTATTTTTTAAAGATAAAAAACTTGAACTTACAAGGGCTGAATATGAGATTCTCACTTTATTGATTAGTAAAAAAGGGCATGTGTTTAGCCGTGAAGCAATCGCCATTGAATCAGAATCTATTAATCCAGAAAGCTCCAATAAAAGCATTGATGTTATTATTGGTCGTTTGCGTTCAAAGATAGAAGAAAACCCAAAAAACCCACAATATATTATTTCTGTACGCGGTGTTGGCTACAAACTTGAAGCATAATGTTATATTTGATGTTTAATATAAGTTTATGAGATATAAAAGCATAATAAAAGTAGTTTGCAAATTATATCCTACCCACCGCCTTTTTTTGCAAAAATATTCGCATTAATCTTCTATTCTTAATAGATACCATAGGTAAAAATATAATTTATTATAAGCTATTGCTATAATAAATTATATTACTTTAAAAGATAATCATATTTTTACTATTAGATAAATATGCAATGTGTTGTTTGTGATAATTTTTATATGCAAGCAATACTTATAATGCTGTTATAAAATATTGCAATCTTAATAATAGTCTATTTAATTTGATGTTATAAAGTCAATCTTTTACTAAATACTCAAAAATCAAATATAGATATTTTAGTGAAAATAAATAAGGTATATTTTTTATTTTTTATAAATAAATTTCATAAGAAATAAAAAATATTTTGTTATTTTTTAGATTAAAATACACAATATAATAATTTTTTACTATAAAAGTTATTATATTAAATTTATATTATATTATGAATATATAAAAAAATAATGAAAAATATAAGTAAAAAAATAAATCAATGTATTATTAAAATATATTTTATAGAATAATAAATAATATAAAATTATAAATATAGTAATTTTTTCGCAACAAAGTCTAAATATACTGCTATAATTAAATCTTAATTTTATATTGGTTATAAAATCCTTTGAGTATGCGTGGTTATTAGTATGTCTATTGTGTATAAGTATGTAGATAGGCATACAGACTTTAATAAATACTTAGGCGTTTGTGGAATATAGAATTAATGTTTTTAAAGGCTTTATTATTTAGGAGAATTGTGATGAATTTTTACTCAAGGCTTGGTATAGGCACAAAAATTATTATTAATGTAGGTGTTATTCTAGTAATATGTATGTTACTTATGCTTTCTGTTATTATGTATGAAGCGACAAATATCCAATCGCATGAAGCTGAAAAACTTATTATTAATGCAGGCAAACGCACAAGCAATGTCTTGCGTGGTTATCTTGATGAAGTAATGCTATCTCTTTCCCTTTCACGAAGTAATATTGAAAGTTTATTGACGGAAAATGGTAGCAATCAAGCAATCATGGAAGATAGTATTGCAAATATGCTTGAAGCTAATGAGTGGGGTTCGTATGGTTATGTGTATATTAGGGACAATAGCTATAGTAATGACAATATTATAAATCATAAAAATAGATTAAATAATGGTGAGTTTCTTATTCTTATGCAGGACATGAATCCGGGACAAGAAGGGGGTGTTGTGCATTTGCAAGCAACAACAAGTCTTATTAATTTGCCCGGATTTCAAGATACATTAGCATCTGGCAAACCAAGCATTGGGATGCCAAGATATTTAGATATGGAGGGTAAAAAGTGTTTTGGTGTTATTATTAACTTCCCCATCTTTAATAAAAGAAAGGAGGTGAAAGGTGTTGTTGGGTTTTTTGTAGAATTTAAAACATTTGGTAAGGAGATTTTTTCTAGCAAACGTTCTATTTTTAAAGATGATTATAGCATGTTAGTAGCCCATAACGATATGATTGTTGCACATCCTAATCAATCATACCTAGATAAAACTATTGCACAGGTAAATACACATCCAAGCACACAAAAATTAGCACATGCTATTAGTGCTCATACTGAAGGTGTGTTTGAATATGTTAATGCTTCTGGAGAGTTGAGTTATGCGGGTGTTATACCATTTAGGGTGGGACGAAATACAGATATTTATTGGACATTTATTGTTGTTGCACCAGAAGATTCTATATTTGCCCCTTTGTTTCGATTGCGTTTTATTATTTTATTTGCCGTGCTTATATCTTTAGCTATTATTATTATCGCTACACAAGGGTATATCCGCATGCGTATTGTTTCAAGAATCCATAATGTTTGCGAACATTTAAATGTATTTTTTGCCTTTTTGAATCACGAGACAAAAGAGCTACCACGCACTGCTACACCAAAGGCACAAGATGAAATTAGTATGATGGTGCGAGTGATTAATGAAAATATTGAGAAAACACAAAAAGCGTTAGAGCAAGATTCTATGCTCGTTCGTGAAGTAATGGGTATTGTAGATGAAGCAAAAGCAGGGAGATTTGGTAAAAATATCACACAAACAAGCTCTAATCCACAAATTAATGAACTAAAAGATTCACTCAATGAAATGTCGCATACACTTTATGCTTTCATAGGTGATAATTTAGCTGAAGCAAAGCAAGTGTTTGATTCATTTGAATCCAATGACTTTACACCTAGAATTGAAAATGCACAAGGATTAGAACAAGGTGTTAATAAACTTGGAGATTCTATTGCTAATATGTTACGCATATCAG
>JARHZY010000172.1 GCA_029264655.1 Helicobacter sp.
ATGATTATAAATAAAACAAAAAATATTACTATAGGGATAATAGTTAAAAATATTACACCAAGCATTTATAGTCTCCATATATTAGATTCTATATTACTGATATTTAATTTCCATACAACATTTATAAGATATAACATTACATAATATGAAAATAAGGCAATATAAAAGAAAGAAGTTGAGAATATGTTTTGTGAAATATCTTGTTGATTAAAAAGGTTATAATCACACAAAAAAGATACAATCCTACAAATAAAACAAAAGGCATAAAAATAAAAAAGTAAAAAAACCACATTAAATATTCTCCATATAAAATTGCAATATATATCTATAACAACATATACAAATCTCTTATATAAAATAACATGTATGGTAAGTTACACTTAGACTACATAATAAATAATAGTATGATTGGTTAATCTTTTTTGGAAAGCAATGCATCTAATTCTACGCTTTTATCATTTTGCATACTAAAATCATCTTTGATAGATTTCTCATTTGCCATATTCCAAGCTTCTAAAAGCTTATTGAATATAGCCATGTTATTAAACATGCCGACCATCTGTGCCTTACTAGATACATCCCATGATTCTATATTTTGTTTAAAATTAGTCGCATTATCAAACATATAACTCATATCAGTTACTTTTGATACATTCCAAGATTCTATATTTTGGTTAAAATTTTCTGCATTAGCAAACATACTTTCCATATTAAGCACATTTGATACATTCCAAGCATTTAACTTTTGGTTAAAATTTATTGCATTTTTAAACATGCTTTGCATATTTTTCACATTTGATACATTCCATGATTCTATATTTTGGTTAAAATTAGTCGCATTATCAAACATATAACTCATATCAGTTACTTTTGATACATCCCATGATTCTATATTTTGGTTAAAATTTATTGCATTTTTAAACATGCTTTGCATATTTTTCACATTTGATACATTCCAAGCATTTAACTTTTGGTTAAAGCTTTTTGCATTAGCAAACATTCCTTGCATATCTGTTACATTTGATACATCCCATGATTCTATATTGTGGTTAAAATTTATTGCATTTTTAAACATATGGCACATATTCGTAGCTTTTGATACATCCCACGATTCTATACCGCTAAAATCTGTTCTCTTTGAATCACTAAATATACTATTCATATTGATTATTAGTGAAGTATCAATATCACCCAAGTTTATACTTGTATCTTTTACTAATCGTATTAAATGTTCTCTTACTTTTGGCTTATAAAGGGCTTCTTTTTTTGTTTGTGTGGTTGCAGTATTTGCATTTTTTTGTTGTTTTGCATACTCATACACTTGTTTTGCAAATACTATTGCTTCATCTGGAGTTTTAATACCCAAATCTTTTAGTATATCCTCAATCTTTCTTTGCATATACTTCCTTTTATCAAAATTCTGAATTATATCAAATATTGATATTATTTGACAATATTTTATCCCATATATTATTGAATATATTGAGTTTTATTAGTGATTATAAGAATCTATTTGTAAAAAGGGCCTATATAACCACCATTTAAAATTATATATTTCATAACAACAAGAATCTAAATTGCCTATCATACATGACTAATCTTTTATATCTTGTATAATAAAACACTCACACTGCAATAATATATTTCAAATCACTGCATAATATAGCCATCTTGTTTCAAATTATTTATTCCTTGCTTATAAAGCTATAATTTGCAGTAAATCAGATTATAGTAGCAAATATCCATAATATACTCCATATATTTACAATTAAGCATTGTTTATATTTTGGATTTTACTAGTTTATAGTTTGTTATATTATGATAAATAATTACTAGCAGTAAAGCAATATGAAGTAGTAGTGCTAATTTATTAGATTCCGACTAAAATAACGACTCAAACTATCAGCAAAAAGCGTTACAATGAGTTGGTTTTCTACTACTTTGGCAAGATTTAAACATGCCATAAGACATGCTCCAGAAGAAATACCCATAAGCAATCCCTCATATTGAGCCAAAAGCCTTACACCCTGATATGCCTCTTCATCACTGATTTTTTGCACTCTTTCAATGAGTGTAGTATCCATAGTTTTTGGAATAAAAGTATTACCAATACCTTCAATATTTGCACAACCTTGAACACCGCCTCCTATGATAGAACCAACAGGATCACACAATACACCAACAATTCTAGAATCTTGTTCTTTTAAATAACGCATAATACCACTAAAGCTACCACCACTCCCTGCCCCACAGACAAAATAATCCAAATTTGGCAATGACTTTTGCACACTTTTAGGAGAATCTACACTTACAACTAAGCTATTTTTGTTTAACAAACTCTCTTCACTTTTCACTTGATAACTCTTAAAATCATTACAAACTTTATCTGCTAAATTAATTTGACTATTTTTTTGCTTATCTTTACTAGCATTTGCCTTTTGTGCTTTGCTATTACCGCTTAGACAACTTCTTGCACTCAAGGCATTAGCTTGATTAAACAAGTTTGTATTTGAATATTTTTGATTCTTGACTTGACAAGATTCTATATTTCCCCCTACAATAGACTCTCTATCTAAATCCCTCACTCCTTGCATATCTGCATAAATCTCTTGTGCAGTAGTAAGATAATGTGTCTGCGGATTAGACAAATTTTCAAATTGATTAAGGCTAAAAGCATGCGGGATAGAATCTAATAATTCCTGTGCTTTTTTTATTGCACCCTGCATACCTTGTTCTTTTGGTGTATTAATGACTTCTGCTCCAAGTGCTTGCATAAGAATCTGTTTCTCAATAGAAAATTTATCTGGCACAACTAAAATCGCCCTTAGCCCAAGATGCAGGCATACAAAAGCTATGCCTAGTCCCGTGTTACCTGCTGTGGCTTCTACCACCACAGAATCTTTATAAATCTTGCCTTCTTTTTGTGCTTGGCTTAAAATATGCAGTGCTACTCTATCTTTTACACCCCCTGCAGGATTATAGGATTCTAATTTTGCAAAAATGCGATTATTATTTGGAATCTTAATGCGAGATAGCTCTACAAGTGGAGTATTACCAATTAACCCAAGACTTGAATAGAAATACATATTATATCTTTGCCTTATTGATAGCATAATTTAAATCATCAAGCAAATCTTGTGCATATTCAATCCCAACGGATAAACGAATAAGATTTTCAGTAATCCCCATACTTTCGCGTATTTCTTTTGGGATTGAAGCGTGTGTCATACTTGCAGGATGGCAAAGCAAACTCTCCACACCGCCCAAACTTTCTGCTAAAACAATAATTTGTGTAGATTGAAAAAAGATTCTATAATCATAATTGGACTTTAAGATAAAGCTAAGCATTCCGCCGCCGCCCCTTGCTTGTTTGCTTTGAATCTCATATTCACTATCGCTTTCAAGCCCCGGATAATAGACGCGTTCAACTGCTTTATGTTCCTTTAAGACTTTAGCTAGAAAAAGAGCATTTTCGCAATGCCTTTGCATTCTTAAGCCCAAAGTCTTCATACCGCGAATGAGTAAAAAACTATCAAAAGGTGCTAGCACGCCACCAATGCTATTTTGCAAGAATCCTATACGCTCTGCTAGATTCTCATCATTCACTACCACAAGCCCGGCTACAAGATCACTATGCCCACCAAGATATTTTGTCGCTGAATGCACTACAATATCAATGCCAAACTTTAAAGGTTGTTGTAAATATGGCGTCATAAAAGTATTATCCACAATACTTAAAATACCCTTTTTTTTACAAATGTTTGCCACTTGCTCCAAAGGCGTTACGCTTAATAGCGGATTAGCAGGAGTTTCAATCAATATTGCTTTCACTTCAGAAGTAATAGCGGTTTCTAAAGCTTGCAAATCGCGTGTGTCAATAATTTTGTAAGTGATTTTAAAATTTGCAAAGACTTTATCTAAGATTCTAAAAGTCCCGCCATAAACATTTTGTGAGATGATAATGCAATCTCCACTTTTAAAAAGGCTTAGAATTGTGCCAAGTGCTGCCATACCAGAAGCAAATGCAAAACCATATTTTCCACCCTCACACTCTGCAATAAGACTTTCAATACCATCGCGTGTAGGATTTTTTGTGCGTGAATATTCATAGCCTAGATGTTTTCCTAAGGCTTTTTGAGCGTAAGTTGAAGTTTGATAAATTGGTGTATTGACTGCTCCTGTGCGAGAATCTGTTGTCATTCCGCCATGAATAAGTAATGTATCAAGCGTATTTTGCATAATAAAATCCTTGTTTATAACATTATTTATATTGTAGATAGAAAATTAACTACAAAAATTGCAATTTTAATAATAAAATATGACTTATTTTGCAACTCAACTAGATTTTAACACAAAAATGTTGATTTTTGATAACATAAAAAAGCAATTAATATAGAACATATAATATAAAGCTTTACTTTAAAATTTTATACGCATTGTGCTTTTAATGATATTTTTAGATATAATTAATAATTCGAAATATATGTTTTTAAGGAAATTAATGCAATACATACAAAATATACCCATTCGTATCCCACAATCCTTATGCCATGCTATGTTAGTATTAATAATATGTATAACTTTATTTGGATGTAGTGATGAACAAGATAATAAAACACAGCATGCAAAACAAAAAGAATATTATGAATTTATAAATGCAAATAATAAAGAAATTGTGCAGATTACAATACAACATACTGAAGGTAATGTGCAATTACCAATGATAAATAAACATAATGCCCAAAGTATATTAGACAATAATAAAGTAAAAGTCATTGCATTTTTTCCTAAAGAATGCAATATGTGTATGCCAACACTTATACATCTTAATAATCTTTTGGGACGCACAAAAGCCTTGCAAGTTATCGTATTAAGCGAACAAGCCCTACATGCAAATACATATAGAGATATTCCAATCACACTCAATACACACATCATTAATCTTGTTGATAAGGATAAAAAATTTGGATTATTTATAGATTCACTCAAACGAACATTAAATATCGAAATTAGAGATTATAAAGTGCCTTTATTTTTATTGCAAGATACACAAAACAACACCACACAAAGTATTGAAGGTGCGGTATTAGAAGAAATATTTGAGCAAGAAATAACACAACTATTAGCCCCCAATAATGCCACCCAAGATTCTCATAATGAAACAAAAATACAAACACCAAATAATACATTAAGCCAAACTGCCCCAAGTAGCATAAATACGCTAAATACCAATCAGTAAGATTCTAAAATATAAGGAGTATCTATGTTCTCGTTTTTTAAAAAGACTTCAGAAAATATCGCACGATTTTTGGGACAAAAGCAAAAGAAAATAGAAAAAAGTGTGCTTGAAGAAATTCTTATTGAAGCAGATATTCATTATGAAATCATTGAACGTATGCTAAACAATCTTGATGAACATGTAAGTCGTGATGCCCTACGCGTTGCTATTGAACGCTTTTTTCGCGGTGAAAGCTACTATGATAAAATAAAATTTCATGAAATACAACAAAAACCAGTAGTATATCTTATATTTGGTGTGAATGGTGCGGGAAAAACCACAACTATTGCAAAGCTCGCAAAACGATTTAAAGATAATGGGAAAAAAGTAATACTTGGTGCAGGCGATACATTCCGTGCAGCAGCCATTGAACAATTGCAATTATGGAGTGAGCGTATTGGTGTTGAAATCGTTACAACAAAGCATGCTCATGATCCAAGTGCACTTGCATTTGATACCATTAATGCGGCAAAAGCAAGGAATCTTGATTATGCTATTATTGATACTGCAGGGAGACTACCAAACCAAACGAATTTAAAAAATGAATTAATTAAAATTGCAAAAACATGCACAAAAGCACTTGATGGCAATCCTTTTCATAAAATTCTTGTGCTTGATGGCACACAAGGTAGCTCAAGTATCGAACAAGCTAGAATCTTCCATCAGGCTTTAGAGCTTGATGGGATTATTATCACAAAAATGGATGGCACAAGCAAGGGTGGTGCAATTTTAAGCATTATTCATGAATTAAAATTGCCTATTTTGTTTTTAGGTGTTGGTGAAAAAGCAGATGAACTTATTGTATTTGAAGAAAAAGATTTCATTGATGGGCTTTTAGATTCTATTTTTGTGTAAAATAACAGAAAAAATGATAGAATCCATAACTAAGTTACTGCATATATTTGCAAATTCTGCACTATCATAGTTGCTTTAGGTAAATTAAAAGAGGAAAATATGGACAACAGAATATTTTTAAAAAGTGAAAAAGGGTATTTTGGAGAAGGTGAATTTAAATTTGGTGGTTGTTTTATCCCAGAAATATTATATCCAGCACTTCATGATTTACAGAAAGCTTATAAGCAAATATTCCAAACCAAAGGATTCCAAAAGGAATTAAAACATCTTTTAAAAACCTTTGTTGGCAGACCAACGCCTCTTATTTATGCAAAAAATGCTTCTGCTATACTTGGTAATGATATTTATCTAAAATTTGAAGGATTAGCAAACACAGGTGCGCATAAAATTAATAATGCACTTGCACAAGTATTACTTGCCAAACGCATGAAAAAACAACATGTTATTGCTGAAACAGGTGCAGGACAACATGGTGTTGCAGTAGCAAGCGTATGTGCATTTTTAAAAATGCCATGCACTATTTTCATGGGTGCAACAGATATGCAAAGACAACGTCCAAATGTCTTTATTATGGAGCAATTTGGGGCTGAAGTCATCGCGGTAGAAAGTGGCACAAAAACACTAAAAGATGCAGTGAATGAAACTTTACGCCAATGGAGCAAATCACCACAAACTTATTTTTATGTGCTTGGCAGTGCACTTGGACCTTATCCATATCCAGATATTGTGCGTGATTCACAAGCAATTATTGGTAAAGAAATTAAAAAACAAATTAAAAAAGCTTTAAGTAAATATGCAAATACATTTTTACCTGATTATCTCATTGCATGTGTTGGTGGTGGAAGTAATGCTATGGGTGCATTTAGTGCCTTTTTAGAGGATATGGAAGTGCAACTTATTGGGGTAGAAGCTGGTGGTGATAACTTTGCACCAAATAAACATGCTATGCGTCTCACAGATACAAGCCAAGCAAGTATTGGTATAGCACATGGTTTCCGCTCATATTTTTTACAAGATAAGCATGGACAAATTGCAAACACACATTCAATCAGTGCTGGATTAGATTATGCAGGCATTGGACCTCAACTTGCACATTTAGCACATATTGGACGCATACAATTTATCGGTGCAAGTGATGATTCTGCACTAGAAGCTTTGCAATTCTTTGCACGTCATGAGGGTATTTTACCCGCCTTAGAATCAAGCCATGCACTTGCAGGAGCACTTGAAATAGCAAAGCGGGAACAAAATAAAATTATTGTTATAAATGTAAGTGGTCGGGGAGATAAAGATATTTTTATTACAGCAAAAGCATTATGCACACAAGCATGGAGAGATTTTTTAGAATCCGAATTGCAAAGTATTGAAAAACTGCTGAAACAAAAAAATAAACCTGCAGAAGAAATAATGATAGAACAACAACAAGATGAAGCAATTAAACAACGGACAGAAGAATTGCGTCTTGCACTACAAGATATGAGTCATGAGGATTTTGCCTTTTTTGATTCCATGAACACAACACAATCTACACCTACACAAATAGATGAGCAAATAGATTCTACAACACAAACACAACAAGATATGATGGATAATGATACCTTATTGCAAGAAGAATATAAGCAAGATATAAATGATACAACACAATTACAAGATACAGAAGAGTCTTTATTACATACTGCTACACAAATAGATGATATAACCGCACAATCACATGATGATATAGAATCATGTGAAGCTAATGAGCAAATAAACACAAAAGACAACGATGAATTACATAATACCAATATGCCACCATTACACTTTTTAACACCGCATGCTGATGATACACAATTAACAACAAATATAGAAGATAATCATGCAATAACGAACGACGATACAACGCGTATGCAAGCATTGCAATTCTTGCAAGAAACAACACAAGATATAGCAACACCGCAAACACAACAACCTAATGAAGACCTACACACAGCATTAGAAAACACTGATGAAAACACACAAATAGATAATACAATACAACAAGATTCTATTACACAAGAGCATATGCAAAATATCTCTTTAGAATCTTTGATAAATGAAGAACAAGAGCATGAAACAGATAACAATAAAGAAACATGTGAGCAACATGATAAAGACACAGAAACACAAAGCCAACAAGAATATATACCACAATTTTTAGAATCTGATATAACCCAAGAATGCCAGCAAGATTCAAATACAACGCAAATAGATAGCCATACACCAGAAGATACAAATATACCACAAGATACTACCACACAAGATTCTTATACCACTCAAGTGAATACTTTAGCACAGCAACTTTCACATGAGTTACACGCCATACAGGAATATGCTATGCCAGAAACATTGCAAGATTTACAATTACTAGCAGAAAAGGCAAATGCACAACATACAGCAACACAAGATGATACAAATCAGATAATAGATTCCCAAACAATAAATTTACAATCTCTAGATGATAACCAAGATATAACAGAAAACAAAGAAAACATTACACAAACATTTGACACTATGCAAGTAGATTCACCCACACAAGAATCTACCCCACCATTTGATAGCACTGATAGTATAGCCACACAAGATTCTCAAATAAATGTAGATAATAAGCCATTAGAATCTATGCAAACAACACAACCTGAAAATACCGCAACATTAGCAATTGAGCAAACTCTATATGATGAAAGCCAAAAGGAACAAGCACAACCAACACTTAATAACATAGAATCATTGCTTGATAACACAGATGATAATATCTTAGATACACCACTTCATTTTGATGATGAATCTACAAAAGATGACTTATCGCCCACGCTTGATGGAGAATTAGTGCTACAAGAAACACATCAAAAAGATGAGATAAATACTGATATAAATGCATTTGATACAATATTGGGCTTGCAAGATACACAATCCACTCAAGATAACCCTATACTAGATCTCACAGATACGCACAAAGACAATACAGCAATAAATTCACTACCAACGCAAGACAATGAAGCATTCATGATGCAAGATTCTATTGCGAGCCAAACTTTAGAAACAACAAATACAGATGATTTAATGTTATTTGATACTACACATGATAACCTAGATACATTAGAATCTTTAGATATTATGCCCACAATAGCACAAGACACAGATTCACTTATACTTGATATACCTGATAATGCAAATATCGCTAATGATTTACAAGATTTAGAACAAGCAATAACAGATGAACTTACAGGTATCTTTGATGAACAAAATAATGAATCTCTAACACAAGAGCCAATAGCACTAGATACAATAGATATGCAAACACAAACAACTATGCAATCCCATCAAGAAACAATCAATACCATAACAACAGAAATAGAGCAAGATACGCAAGAAGAACAAGAAAGCTCCATACATAATGCAAATGAAGAAGCACACAAACACACATTAAGCTATATTGCTACGACCACAACTTCTCCACGCGTTTTTAAAACAGACCCAGAATTAAGCAAAATTTGTGGTAAATCGCTGAAATCATAATCATTGCAAAATACTTTGCATTGTGTTGGTATAACAAAAATGATATAGGGTTGGCAAATGTGTAAAAAAGCGGCAAAAAAGCAGCAAAAAAGCTTTATTGAGTGCTATTTTTTCTACCCGCAATTATGGCATAAATTACTTGCTTTTATCTTACTACCATTTGCATGTATCTATGCAATTATTACGCTTTGTAAAAAATATTTTACACCATACAAATATTTTGATATGAAGATTCTAAGTATCGGGAATCTTGTGAGCGGTGGGAGTGGTAAAACACCTTTTTGTATTGCACTTGTGCAATATTTGCAATCTCAAGGTTATACAAATATTTATGTTATTCTACGTGGTTATAAACGCAAATCTAAAGGTTGCATACAAATCAGCAAAGCAGGTATAATATTATGCAATGTAGCACAAAGTGGTGATGAAGCAATGCTTATTGCCACACAAACAACAAGTAGTGTTATAGTGAGTGAAAACCGAGTGCTAGCCCTACAACATGCCAAACTACAAAATGCAGATATAGTCATTCTTGATGATGCGTATCGATTTAATTTTAATAAATTTGATATTTTATTAGAACCAAAGCTAACACCCTATTTTCCTTTTGTTTTACCAAGTGGCTATTATCGCTTTCCCAAAGCTTTTTATAAACAATGTGATTTGCATTTAAAAGAAGGAAAAGATTATATACGCAAGGTGCAATTATGCCATATTCACAAAGAGATAGATTCTACACATATAGCCCATACTTACCAAACACCAACACAAAATACACAACATGTGCGTTATATACTTGCTACTGCAATAGCAAATCCTAGCCGTTTGCAGCCTTTTTTACCAGAACATATTGTATATACTTATTATTTACCAGACCATGCAGATTTTCAATATGATATATTGTATGCTCTCTTACAAGAATACCAAGCAACCCATATTCTTATGACACAAAAAGATTATGTAAAATGCACAGATTTTGCCCTACCCTTTGCCCTCCTTACACTCACCATAGAAATAGATTTGCATGCATTGCAAAGTATAGAATCTTTTTTACAAACACAACCACTAGAGAAAACATAGAGTTTATACACAAAACACTTTTTGGTTTATCATATATAGGCTATAATTAAGGCTTTGTTTAGTAAGATAAAGGTAAAACATGATTTTAGAACATGAGATTCCAGAGGGCAGTAAGCTACATTTTGGATTATCAGCTGCACTGAAAAGAAAGGTTGAGAATCTAAGTGCGAATCTTTTTTACGCACATGGTTTCGAAGAGATTGTTAGCCCGACTTTTGTCTATCAAGAACACCAAAAAAGTTTTCTTAATCGTAATGTTATTCATTTAAGTAGTGAAAAAAACAACCAAATTGCAATGCGTAATGATAGCACAATTGATGTTATTCGTATTATTACAAAACGTCTAGGACGTAGCACAACTCAAAAAAAATGGTTTTATATCCAACCTGTTTTTAGCTATCCAACCATTGAACATAATCAAATTGGTGTAGAATGCCTTGATGAAAAAGAATATCCAAAGATTCTAGAGCTTGGTATTCTCCTTTTTAAGGAGCTTGGCATTAGTCCGCTCTTACAAATCACAAATGCACGCATTGCAAAAGTATGTGCAGAAAACACAGGGATACCCTACAAAGATTTTGCAACACTGCATATTGAAAAACTACAAAGCATTGACTTCCTTGCAAAACTCTTGCAAGTCAATGATGTTGTTGGATTAAAAGCATTTTTATCAATATGTCCAGCATTTTTACGTGAGGAAATCAACCATCTTTTGGTATTATGTGCGTGTGATTATGAAAATCTTATATGTGCACCACTGCTACCTGTGCCGGTTGAATACTATGATGACTTCTTTTTCCGCATGGCATTACAGAATTTCACTTTTTTATCTGGTGGTATATCATGTATTGATGGCGTGCAAAGTTGTGGCTTTGGGATTTACACAGATAGTGTTGTCTATCACCTTTTAAAACAAAATAAAATCGCAATAAAGGATTCAAATGGCTGATGTTGTTGTTGGTGTGCAATGGGGCGATGAAGGTAAAGGCAAAATAGTTGATAGATTTGCAAAAGATTATGATTTTGTTGTGCGTTATCAAGGCGGGCATAATGCGGGACACACTATAGTGGTGCAAGGAATAAAATATGCATTACATTTAGTCCCAAGCGGAATCTTATACCCACAATGTAAAAATATTATTGGTAATGGCGTAGTGATCGACCTTGGTGCATTATTACAAGAAATGCAACATTTAAATGCGATTGCAAATCCACAAGCAAAAGATACACATGATATTAGCACATTACATAATAGACTCTTTATCTCACATAAAGCCCACATTATATTACCCTATCATGTTTTATTGGATAACTTAGGAGAACATAAACGCAATGAAGCAATTGGCACAACAGGTAAGGGTATAGGACCTGCTTATGCTGATAAAGTAGCAAGAAGTGGGTTGCAAATTGGTGATTTATTATGTGAAGAAAAATTACGCACAAAATTGCAAGCAAATCTTACAAATCTAGCACATTTACATTTTGACATTGATATGGAATCTTTGGTGCAAACATTATTACAATATGCTAAGATTTTTGCTCCATTTATCACAGATACTACAAAGTTACTTTGGGATTCTATAGCACAAGGAAAAAAAATAATGCTTGAAGGGGCACAAGGGAGTATGCTTGATATTGATCATGGCACATACCCATTTGTAACAAGCTCAAATACAAGTATTGCTGGTTGCCTTTCTGGCACAGGATTAAACACAAAAGATATTAATGAAGTCATTGGGATTACAAAAGCATATTGCACGCGTGTTGGCAATGGTGCATTTCCAACAGAATTACATAATGAAACAGGGAATCTCTTGCGTCAAAAAGGATTTGAATTTGGCACAACAACAGGGAGAGAGAGACGATGTGGTTGGCTTGATTTAGTTGCAATCAAATATGCAGTGCGTTTAAATGGTTGCACAAAGCTTGCATTAATGAAAATTGATGTGCTTGATGGTTTTGATGAGGTGCAAGTATGTATAGGCTATGAATATAAGGGTGCAACTATTGATTATGTGCCTTATGATTTAGATGTAAAACCAATTTATCGTAGTTTTAAAGGCTGGGCACATACTGCTAAACTAAGAGATTTTCAATCATTACCCAAAGAAGCTAAAGCATATATTGCTTTTATAGAATCTTTTGTGCAATGCAAAGTTGCTTTTATCTCTACAAGTCCTGAACGCGATGATATTATTGTATGTGGATAGCAATCAAAATAATCTCACAAAATTTATTGTGGATTACTTAAATAATCTCTAATGTATAGCTATTTAACAATCATACAATATTTAATTATATTGCCTGCTTATATACATTTGAAGCAAAATTTATAGCATACTATTATATAGGCTTGTCAATAAAAGACAACAAAATAAACATTAAGGCTTTTATGTAAAATTTATTAAAAATAGACAATAAATACATTGTCTATCTAGTTAATGCTAATACACACTTTTGGGCTTTTTATGGCATATTAGTAGATTTTAATCATTTTTTTAAATACATATGAAGCATTAAAAATCAATGATAACATATCATTAATGTTATAACTATTGTATTACTAAAATCTATTTTAATCTCTATTGATACTCTACTACGATATTTTCTATTTTTGCAATATATTTAAAATCCATATTAAGCCTTTATATAAAATGCAATAGATACTTTCTACTATCGATCACTTTTTGCTATATATAGCAATTGTAATTTTTAGTGCTTTTTATCCTAACATCTTTTATTTCTACATGTTTTATTCATTCTATCTTAACCTTCTTTTAATATCTGCATTACTATACTCATTTTACTTTTTGTGCTATAAAACTATTGTAGCTTTATGTCGCATATTTCTTAGCCAATTCTTTTTTAATATACTTTTTGTAAAAACATAAGGTAAAAAAGCATAGTTTTATTGTGTATTACATTATTTTAATGCTTTTTATAATAAAACCATAGCATAGTTTTTCATTTATGCTTGCTAGAATCTATTGTATTGTCAATGCTATAGATTCTATATAGCCTCTAAAGCCTGTGCTATGCTATTAAGCTCTGCTATGGCATACTCTTGGTTTTGTATATCATTTTTTAATTGTTCCATTTGGTTATCATATTCATTAAAGATATTCTCTATTTTCACCTCCTTAAGCTTACCAATAATATTTTTAATATATTTAAAAATATCTTGTTTTACTTCTTTTTTCAAATTATCAATAAAGCTTTGTGCTTCTTGTATAAACTCTTG
>JARHZY010000155.1 GCA_029264655.1 Helicobacter sp.
CAAAAGATTAATATGCTTAATCAAAATAATACAGATGTGCAGATAGAATCTGTTTATGATAGAAGTGAATTAATAGAGAAAGCTATATCAAGCCTTGTTAAAACACTCATTGAAGAAAGCCTTATTGTGCTTATTGTAAGTGCAATATTCTTACTTCATTTTAGAAGTGCATTAGTCATTATCATAACACTTCCTTTATGTGTTTTATTTAGCTTTTTATTAATGTATGTTTTTAATATAGAATCTACAATTATGAGTTTAGGCGGTATTGCTATTGCCATAGGGGCTATGGTTGATGCTGCTATTGTTATGATTGAAAATGCACATAAAAATCTATCTCTCCATGCAAATAATATGCACTCTAAACAAAGAGAACAAATTATAATCCAAAGCACAAAGCAGGTTGCATCACCGATATTTTTTGCCCTTATGATTGTTGTTGTCTCATTTTTACCTATTTTTGCATTAAGTGGGCAAGAAGAGAAATTATTTGTGCCATTAGCATATACAAAAACCTTTGCTATGTTAATTGGTGCTATTTTATCGATAACAATCGTGCCTTTACTCATGATATTTTTTATTAAAGGAAAGATAATTATAGAATCTAAAAATCCTATTAATAGATTTTGCATATGGATTTATAGCAAAGCATTATTAGCATCTTTGCGTATAAAATGGATTTTTTTATCTATATGTTTATTGCTATTAACTTCTAGCTATTTTATTTATAAAAATATGAATTGGGAATTTATGCCTCAAATTAATGAAGGTGTAATTATGTATATGCCTGTGAGTAATGTCGCATCAAGCATTGATACAAGCCTTGCATATTTGCAAAAAGTAGATTCTATCATTAAGAGTTTTGATGAAGTGGAAATGGTTTTTGGCAAAGCGGGTAGAGCAAATACTACAAGCGATCCTGCCCCTTTATCTATGCTTGAAGTCTATATCCATTTAAAACCCAACATTCGCTTTGATAGTAGAAAATGGGCTGATTTACGCGATAGATTAGAATCTAAGCTACAAATAGCAGGACTTACAAACTCATGGACTTATCCTATTCGTGGTCGCACTGATATGCTTTTAACAGGTATCCGCACACCATTAGGTATAAAGCTATATGGAAATGATACAAAAAAGCTACAAGAAATATCAATTGCTATAGAATCTAAACTAAAAGGTATGGAAGAGAGTTTATCTGTATTTGCAGAGAGAGCAAATAGTGGGTATTATATTGATATTGATTTAGAAGATTCTAAATTAGCTCGTTATGGAATCAATAAAGATTCTATATTTAGTATGCTTAATTCCGCACTTGGTGGTATAGAAATAACAAAGCAAATAAAAGGTGTAGAAAATTATCCTATATCAATTAGATTGCAAGATATACAAAGAAATGATATAGAATCTATCAAAGAGATTTATATTAAAACTGCATTAGGTTTTCGTCCATTAAGGGAATTAGCAAATATTTCTTACTCTAATGCACCAGTAGAATTAAAAAGTGAAAAAGGTTTAAGCGTCAATTTTATCTACATTACCCCAAAAGAAAAGGTAAGCCCAAAGGAATACAAGCAAAAAGCAATGAAACTACTACAAGATATAGAATTACCAAATGGATATTACTATGAATTTAGCGGGGAGAGTGAATATATACAACAAGCCTTAGAAACATTGCAATACATTATCCCTTTAAGCCTTATTGTGATTTTATTGCTTATATTTTTTGCATTGAAAAAATGGGATTATACATTGCTTTGCTTTTTCTCATTGCCATTTGCAATATTAGGTGGGCTTGGTATGATTGATATATTAGGTTTTAATCTTAGTATTGCAGGTGTAGTAGGGCTTTTAGCATTGCTTGGTGTAGCAAGTGAGACAAGCATTGTTATGTTGCTATATTTAGAGCAAAGTTATCAAGAATATAAGCAAAAGTTTTTTCAAACAGATTCTATAAATATAGCACAAAAGCTACACTTATTAAATGAATGTGTATTAAAAGGGGCAGCACAAAGAGTAAGACCAAAGCTAATGACCGTTTTAAGCATTATTGCTTCATTACTGCCTATTATGTTTTCACATGGTGTAGGTAGTGAAATCATGCATGCCATTGCAGCCCCTATGCTAGGGGGTATGATAACAAGCACATTGCTTACATTATTTATTATCCCTATATGTTTTTACTTAATGAAAAAGAGAGCATTAAAGTTATAGCTAAACTTCAATATATGGAAGTTTAGCCTATTGTATTATATTAATAAAAAATATTATGATACATTCCTTTTGTGATAAATGCCAAACAACAACCAATCAACATAATTATGCAATTTTACACCTTAAAAAATATCTAATGATAGAAAAGCTTTTTAATTACTAAAGAAAATAAGATTCTAGCAAAAATATAACTGAAAAAGAAATAAAAAATATCTCTATTAAGTAACAATTAAGCATATTAAAACTATAATAATTATGAATTTGAGTAGCACTTTTATTTTTGTTTCTCTTTTTAGTAAGGCAAATCATATCTTAGTGAAACTCTAAGTATTGCTATGTCAATAGAAATGGCTTATACACTAGATAGCAGTTTTTATTTAGTGTTACATAGAAATTTTTCAACAAGGAATAATTATGGATAGACGAAAATTTCTCAATTCAAGTATGAATCTAGGTTTAGGCACAATGGGTGCTTTGATGTTGCCAAGTTTTGCTTTCGCAAATCCACCAAAGCTTACTATTTGGGGAGCTCCAGCACTTATCTCTTTAAGTCTTATTGTAGCAATCAAACAAGGGGCAGCAAAAGATATGATGCCCTTAAAATATGATTCATGGAATACACCTGATCAGCTAAGAGCGGGATTTGCAGGAAAAGATTTTGTATTAGCTGCATCGCCTTCTAATGTTGGGGTAAATCTTTACCATCAAGGAATTGATGTAAAGTTGCTTAATATTTTGACAAATGGGCTAAATTATATCTTTACAAAAAACGAAAACATAAAAACACTAAAGGACTTAGAGGGAAAAAAGCTGATTTTACCTTTTAAAAATGATTTACCCGATATTGTATTCCAAGTGCTTTGCCATGCATATAAGGTGGATATATCAAAAATACAGATTCAATATGTGCAAACTCCGCCAGAAGCTGCAATGCTTTTTGTAAAAAAAGATACATTTGATGCAGTATTTGCACAAGAGCCTATGGCATCTACTATGAGTCTTTTGGCTAAGAAAAAAGGTGTGTCTGTGTATCGCAGTATAGATGTGCAAAAAATATGGAGCGAAACTTTTAAAGAATGCCCAAAAATACCACAGGCAGGGTTGATTGTAAGGGCACAATTCTTTGAAGAAAACCAAAAGTTTTTTGAGGTTTTACATAATGATTTGATAGAAGCTGTAAAATGGATTGATAGCAATAAAGATTCTGCTGCAAAAATAGGTAGTAAATATCTACCAACACCAAAAATGGGGATAAGAGCAGCTATCCCTTATGCAAACTTTACTGCAGATAGATGTAAAGATATTGCTGATAGTTTAGATGCATTCTTTGCAATTGTGTATGATTTCAATCCAAAATTACTAGGAGGCAAAAAACCGCCAAAAAGCCTATATGTATGATAGTTGAAGAAGGAAATGCATTAAGACTTCATCCTCTTCACAAAATAAGCAATTATTTTTTAGAAAGTCTTAGTGGATTGGGTATTATATTTATCTTTTTTGGGATTTGGGAGGTAGGATCGTATTTTGTTGGTAACTTTATTTTACCTCCACCTATTGCGGTTATGGAACGCGTTTTTACTTTACTTTTTGATTCAAATAGTGAGATTTCTATTACGCTTTACCGAGCAAGTTTTACAATTTTATTTTCATTTAGTGTTGGGACATTATGTGGGATTTTAGCGGGAAGTTTTAAAACGCTTGCAAGAATCTTAAAACCCCTTATGGATATATTTTTAGGGACTCCTCCTATTGTCTGGATTGTGCTTGCTTTATTTTGGTTTGGAATAGGTGATGTAAGTGTAATTTTTTCAGCCAGCATTACTATTTTTCCTTTGAGTTTTGCAAATGCTATGGTTGGTGTTTTAACACTTGATAAACGTTTAGATGAGGTTTGCATTGTCTATTCCCTTTCTTTAATAAAACGTTTAAAATATTATTATATCCCCCATATTATGCCTATTTTGCTTGCTTCTTTAAGCGTAGTTACTGCAACAGGGATTAAAACAATAATTATGTCAGAATTATTAGGAGCTGTAAGTGGAGTGGGTGCAAAAATTGCTGATGCAAGAAGCTATTTAGATACAACAGAAGTTTTAGCCTATGTTGTAATTATGGTAGGGCTAATTTTATTATTTGATTTTTTGGTGATAAAGCCCATAAAGCTTATATTTTTACCTTGGATACAAGAGGAAAGAAAATGAATCTTTTAGAGATTTGTAATCTTGATTTTTATTTAGGGCAAAGTTGTATTATTGAAGATTTTAGTTTTTGTATGCAAACAGGGGAGATTGTTACGCTTTTTGGTCCATCAGGTTGTGGAAAAACTACGCTTTTGAAAGTGATTAGTAAGATTTTAGAGCCACGCAATGGAAGAATAGAATTTAGCGGAAAAATCTCTTATCTTTTTCAAGAACATAGACTTTTTGAATCTGTGAGTATTTATGAAAATATTGCACTTGTGATGAAAAAACCTAATAAGAAGTGGATTTTAAAAGAATTAGAAAGTGTGGGATTATCTCAAAAAGATTCTATGAAATATCCTCAAGAGCTAAGTGGTGGAATGCGTGCTAGAGCTGCTTTTATAAGGGCATTAGCACACCAATGTGATTTATTACTCTTAGATGAACCATTTTCGGGACTTGATTTTAAAATGCGAGAGATTTTGATAAAGAAAGTAACAGAGCTAGCAAGCAATAATCTTGCTGTGATTTTAGTTACACATGATGCCTATGAAGCTTGTATGCTTTCAAATAAAATTGTTTTTTTATCTGAAAAAGGAATGCAGATTCAAAAAACCATAACAATCAGAGAAAAAGAAAGAAGCGAAGCATTTTTGAAAGATTTATTCCAAAGAGAATTTAAAGGAAGGATGTATTTTGATTAAAAGCTTTCAAGCAATAATTTTGGACTTTTTTGCCCATCCTATGCGGATTTTCTTTCTATATGCAAGTTTTTTTGCAATTTTTGGGAGTATGGTTTTATTGTTTTCTCTCAACAATTTTATTGCTTTCCATCAATTTATCTTTTTGCAACTTTTTTGCGGTTGTGCATTTGCTGGATTTTTGCTTAATGCTATGCCTGATTGGACAAACTATACAGGCAATCTCACCCCTTTTTCTATTATTGCTTTTAGCCTTTTAACACTAAGTTTTTTTATGGAAATTGTAGCAGGAAAAGGCATTTTTATTATGCCAATTTTTTGGTTTTTTTTACTTTTAATTTGTGCTTATTGGCTTATTAGAGATAAAAACACTAATAACTTTAGTTTAATTTTTGTTCTCACTTGTATTTTGCTTGTAAATTTAACTCAAGTTTTTTTGGATACACCTAGTAATGCTCTTATCCATTTATACATTGCAGCAGTTGTTATTATAGGCTTTAGAGTAAGTGCAGTAATGGCACAGCTTGCCTTAGACAAGGCAAGTAAAAGCAAAACATTTGTTTTTTTGCCAAATCCAATTTCACGCAATCTTGCCACGCTCTCCTTTGTATTGCTAACATTGAGTGAGTTTTTCCCACAATTCCAATTCCTAAAAGGATTTTTAGCTCTAAGTAGTGGTTGTATTATGCTAGGACGCATAACAGAATGGCATCATATTGTATTTTTTAAAATCCATTATACAATTATCCATTATTTTCTTTTTTTGGGGATTGGTATTTTTTATGTAGCTTTAGGGCTAGATTTACTTTATGGATTTGGATTCTATCATGCAATTTTACATGGAATTACCATTTGGGCACTTTTGGGCTTTATTTTTTTGATTTTTAATGTTGCTTCTCTAAGACATAGCGGACAGCTCGTCTTAAATTTTCCTAGAAGCTCTAAACTAGCTTTTATGCTTTTGGGATTGTCTGCGTTTTTTCGTGTAGTTTTATCACAATTTGGAATCATTTTTTATATTTTTATCCCATCAATTTTACTTGCACTTATCTTTTTTATATTCTTTGTAAAGTTTTATAAAATTTATGTAGAAAACCCATTTACAGATGATCCAAAATAATATAAATTTAAAAACAAGATTAATTTTTTTATATACAATATCTTATCTAAAGCCTTGCTTTAAATTCTTAAAATTTGCTTCTTTAAATAGCAAATCTTAATTGTAAATCTATTATACAAATACTATAATACACTATTTTAGATTACTTGAAAGGTTTTAAGCAATAGTAATTGAAATGAGCGAACTCAAAAAGGGACTAAAAATTGAAATTGATGGGATTCCATATAGAATCACAGAATATCAACATGTCAAACCAAGAAAAGGTGCAGCATTTGTGCGTGCTAAAATCAAGTCATTTCTTGATGGCAAAGTGATTGAAAAGACTTTCCACGCAGGTGATAAATGTGAAGAGCCAAATTTGCAAGAAAAAACAATGCAGTTTCTCTATCACGATGGCAGTGCATTTCAGTTTATGGATACGACTACTTATGAGCAAATTGCACTCACTGATGATCAAGTGGGTGAAGTGGCAAAATGGATGCTTGATGGGCTAAATGTGCAGATTCTATTTCATAACAATAAAGCAATTTCTGTTGATGTGCCACTTGTTGTAGAACTTATAATCATAGAAACTGCACCAAATTTTAAGGGTGATACAAGTAGTGGAGGCAAAAAACCAGCCACACTTGAAACAGGTGCCGTTGTGCAAGTGCCTTTTCACGTATTAGAAGGTGAAAAAATTAAAGTCAATACTGAAACGAGCGAATATTTAGAAAAAGTCAAGTAGAATCTCAAACTCTCTTTCTCCTATATTCTTTCTCCATTGTTACCTTGCAAGGGGTCTAGCCTCCACAAGTGTTGGAGAAAGGAAAAACAATTCACTTGTATCAATTAAAAAATCAAAATCAAGAGAACAAGGTTGTATGCCAAAACGTTTTTCAATTGGCACATTTGGATTCTCAAATGCACTTAAACATTCATTTGCCTCTAATACAAGAGAACGTATCTGCACTGCCCCACTACTTGTAGGAATAAGCGAAAAAACACTCTCAAATGCTCCTGATTGTATATCGTCTTTACAGGATTTATAGTGCAAAAATCCATCTTCACCAATAGATAAGCATCTATCTTGATTGCGTGGATCAACAAACTGCACATAACCAAAATTCCAACTCTTTGCCAAAGGATCTTTTCCTCTAATAAAATCAGGATCAAGTCCAAAATCACGTAAAAACCAATTTTGCGTATTCAAATCACCACTTCTATCTATATTTAATGCAATTCCATTTTGCACATTGCGTATTTGAAAACGTTGCGTAATATTCTCAAAATCATCTTTTCTTCCGCCACTATTAAAACTAAAACCAGATGTGCCTTCTTCAGCGACACTTCCTACACCCATCATGCCAAGTATTAATAAAACATAACATAGCTTTTTCATTGTATATCCTTTTAATTTGGTGGGAATCTTCTAAAATTGACAGGAAAATGATCAGATACAAGCTGTGTGCGGAAGTTTGCCAACATCAAAGCAGCTGTGATAAGTGGTTCTCTAAAGCCACTACCAGAGTTTCCAACCACAGCATAATCGAGTATGCCTCCACTTCTTTGTGTCGCAATAGTTGGGGCAACAATTGCTGTTCTTACACGAGTTTCCAAATCAAGCTCAACGCGCAAACTAGCAGGGTTACGATTAAAATCTCCCAAAATCATCCAATTAATATTTGATTGTCCCCTAAAATGACTAAATACTGCATTCACAATAGCTGGTGCATCACGACCACCATTAGCTAAAGCATGAATTGAAAAAAACACATCATTGCCTATACGGATTCCAATAATGGGACGAGAAACAGTTGTTGGCGGCGGCAAAACAATCACATCATCAGCCATTCGCCTAGAAACAATAGCAAGATTCACACGATTTGCTCCAACATCAACTGGAGAGTAATAAATATATACCATATCTGGACGAGAACGAGAGCCTAGATCCCAAGTATATTCTGCAATAGGAATACCTTGTGGCGTTTGAAAAGTTCGTTGTGTTTGCGTAGCTGTTTGTGGAAGCGAACCTGCCTCTTGCAAAGCAAGAATATCGGCTGCATTTTCTCCGCTAATGAGTTGTCGCACACTCACACTCCATTTACTTTCAGATGTTGCTGAAGAGCCCTGCAGATTCCAAGAAGCAGTCTTAAAATCATCAATGGCAGCAAACGCTAGACTAAAAACGCATAACCAAACATATAGAATTTTTTTCATCTCACACTCTCCCTTTTATATAAAGGACGCACTAAAAAAGTAGGTGGGGCAATATACCACTGCTGGTCTAAATTACTTCCTGTCGCACATTTAGTTAAAAAGATACTTGTTACCTTGTGAAAATCGCCAAAAATATTACCTATAGGTGCTTGCACACATTTATCCAAACCTACATTTCTTAACTGAAAGGCTTCATTGGACATAGGAATGAGGTTAAATCTTTGGTAACGATTCTTTGTATTGCACGCCATATGAATAAGCCCATTTTTGTAACCATTAAGACAAGTTTGTGTCTCGGCATTCTCAATCATCACCTCATTATTATCAAAAAACCGCAACCGCCATATGCGTGCACCACCAAATCCTATGCTATCAATAAGTGTATAACCCCATATCCAATTACCCTGTGCTAAAGCCCATACCGTTAAGGCTGCACCACCCGGAGACATAAGCACCATCCAATCTCCATTTTGCGGAGGAATAGGGGCTGTATTCACCCCAGTGCTTCCAACCAATGGCGGTTGATGCCTGATTGGTGCTACCGCATTGCGTGAATTGCGTCCCACCATTTCTTCAGTGATTCGCACTCTTACTCTTGTATTAAAGCGTTTATTCTTATCTTCAGCGACAACTAGAGGACCAACAACAAGTGCAGGGATTTTTTGTTTTGCTGGTGGAGTAGGTTTAGAGCCAATTTTTAAAGGATCGGAATCTTTAGGATGCCCTATCACACCAGCAGTAGGATTTGCATCACTTATTTTTGTGCTACACGCACTAAAAGCCAACACACAGCACACTATCAAAGTTAGATAGATTTTCTTTTTCATACTAACATATTCCTTTTGTATTAAAATTTTTGTGAAAGCTAAGTCATTATATGGCTTCTATCATTTGCTTGATTATACTGTAAAATAGGTGAAATGTCGCTAACAGAATACCCAGCTTTTGTAATATCATTAAAATACTCAATCTTTACACGCATACTCAAGTCCTTATAGAGCTTTTGACTTAAGGTCAATGCAAGAGTATTTTCATTACTTCTTGGACTTTTTGTATATCGCCCCAGAATCTGCCAAGAAAAATCATCATAATTTCCGCCAATATACCCAATGGTTGTCATTGCATTGCGTCCTATCATATCACTCAAAGATGCACCCTTATCATTGCACCACCTAATCCAAATATCAAAACCACTAAATGGATTACCATATGAGCCTATCCACGCATTTGCATTTCCCAAATTTTTACAACATTACTCCTGCAAAATGTTTATAAAAATTCACTTGCTCTCTAACAAAAAGTGTTTGTGTATGTTTCTCTAGTTTATTGCCAAAAAGCGTATCTTTGCATTCTAACAACGCACCACCAATTATTCCATTAGGATTCTCTTGATTGATAGAAAACAATGCAAGTAGCAACAAACTCATTTGAAAAATTCTTTCCTAAGACTTGATTCTACACAAATTTTACACCCGGTGCTACAAAGCGATCTTGTGCTTCATAAGCATAGAGCAATAATTTTATAGAATCGCATTTTAACGCTAAAATAAGTGGGGCTATATTATTTTGTATAGCATAACCCTTTTTATTAAGTAAGGCTTAATTTTTGTCTTTATCTACTAGTTTGTTTGCTCCGATCCAAGGCATCATAGCCCTTAATCTCCCACCCACTTGCTCTATTTTATGCATACTTAGATTTTTTCTTTCTGCATTC
>JARHZY010000034.1 GCA_029264655.1 Helicobacter sp.
TAATTTAAATTGGTTAAAAAATTTTTAACACCATTAACAAAACAAATTATTTCCCCCCCCCCCCCCCATATGTTTTCAATACATTTTGTATATATTGCTTTTCCATATCAGACATAACGAGCGGAAAGTGTATTGGTTGTGGATTATGCCTGTCGCATGCTAAGATTTTTTGTTGTTTGTGGTTACGAAGTTTTTGCTTTATGTAGTGTATCATGATTTTTGCCTTTTATGTGAGATAAAACTAAAGTATTATAACCTATTTTACAATAACTTGTGCCATATTAGAGTGTAATTTGTTGTATATCTTTTATAGTTATAATATTTTACCTATAAATCCATATAAATTTTGATTCTAGTCTATTTTATGAATGTTCGATAAATTCTAATTATATATTTTATTGCAATACAAGCACATTTGGATACTTAGAATTGATAGGGGGGGGGGGTAATTAATAAATCTACAATACTTCAATATCTGCGGCAATAGCACCACTACGTTTCATGGTTTCTAAGATAGAAATAACGCTTTGTGGGCTTGCCCCAAGTCTTTGTAACGCACGCACTACACTCGCAACTGTTGGTGTTTTGCCATTGCTACTTAATGTATTTGTTTTTGGGTCAAGTGTCATGGTATCAATAGTTGTGCTTTTTTCATTTGTGTCAAATTCATTAGTAATTTTTAGCGTTAAATCCCCATGTGTAAGCACAATAGGTTGGACACTAATGCCTAAACCAGAAACAATTGTGCCAGATTTTTCATCAATCACAATACGTTCTCTTGCAGAGTAAGGTATATCCACCTCTTGCACAAGTGCTAGAAACTCAATCATACTAAGATTACTAGGTTTATTGATTTTAATAGTGCGGGAATCTATGGCTTGTGCAGCATTATCCCCAAATACTTGGTTAATTTTATTTTGCACTTTTATTGCATTTTGAAAGTCTGATTTTTTGAGACTAAGGGTTGTGCTTGTTTGATTGGCGAGATTATAGACTACTTCTTTTTCAATTGTTGCCCCACCATTAATGGTCCCACTTACAAGGCTATCACCTTTACCAACACTAATAGCCCCTTGTGCAACTGCATAAATTTGTCCATCAACAGCATTTAATGGTGTCATAACGAGCGTGCCACCTTGCAATGATTTTGCATCACCAATGCTTGAAATCTTTATATCTATTTTATCTCCTTGTCGTGCAAATGGTGGTAATGAGGCAGTTACCATAACTGCTGCAACATTTTTTGACTTAATATCATCAGCTGTAACCTTTACATTCATGGTTTCTAACATATTTGCCATAGATTGTGCAGTAAATTTTGAGCCACCTTTATCACCTGTGCCATTTAAGCCAATGACAATACCATATCCCATAAGTTGGTTATCGCGGACACCCGCAATGCTACTTAGATCACCAATTTTTTCAGCATGCATTAACATGCTAGATGCCACAAAAATGCAAATATAGACTATATACCGCATATATACCGCACAAAAAATATCCCTATTTTTTAAAGCAACCATAAATATCCTTTTTATTGCAAAAAATCCTTTTTTATTGTAGCATAGTTTTGTTGGTATTGATGATAAAAATAAGATAACAAACCATGCTCTTGTTATGTTAATATTTTAAAGCAAAAGTAATGCCATTATTTTGGTATTTTATATAAAATAAGCATTACTTAATGGATAAAGAACCATAAAAATAATGTATAATGCAAAAAAATACCCAAAATAAAGGAAACACAATGGATATACGAACAAAATACATTCATTTTTTTAAAAATAAAGGACATAAAGTTTATGATTCTATGCCACTTGTGCCTGACGATGCAAGCCTCCTTTTTACGAATGCTGGAATGGTGCAGTTTAAAGATATTTTTACGGGTAATGTGCCAATCCCAACTCCAAATATTGCCACAAGTGCACAACTTTGTATCCGTGCTGGTGGCAAGCATAATGATTTAGAAAATGTTGGTTATACTGCAAGACACCATACACTTTTTGAAATGCTAGGCAATTTTAGTTTTGGTGCGTATTTTAAGAAAGAAGCAATTGCGTATGCATGGGAATTTGTAACAAAAGAATTAGGTTTTTGTGAAAGTGTGCTTTATGTAACTATCCATGAAAGCGATGATGAGGCATATGAGCTTTGGTGTGAGCATATAGAGCCTAGTCGCATTAAACGAATGGGCGATAAGGATAATTTTTGGCAAATGGGTGATACAGGACCTTGCGGACCTTGCAGTGAGATTTATGTGGATCAGGGGGCAGAATTTTTTAATGGCGATGAAGATTATTTTGGTGGAGATGGTGATAGATTTTTAGAAATTTGGAATCTTGTGTTTATGCAATATGAGCGAGATAAAGAAGGGAATCTTAAATCTTTACCAAAGCCTAGTATTGACACTGGTATGGGGTTAGAACGTGTTGTGGCATTAAAGGAAGGTAAAAGAAATAATTTTGATACCTCTCTGTTTGCACCATTAATGGCTTGTATTGAGCAACTTATAGGGAAGCAATACTATCATGATGATATATTACTTCATAATGCTATGAATTTCAATGCAGAGAAAATAGCTAGTATTAAAAAAGATAATGCAAGTTTTAGAGTGATTGCAGACCATGCACGTAGTGTAGCATTTTTGCTTGCACAAGGTGTGCATTTTGACAAGGAGGGACGAGGCTATGTGTTACGCAGGATATTGCGTAGGGCAGTGAGACATGGTTATTTATTGGGTTTAAAAAAAGCATTTTTATACCAAGTGGTAGGGGTAGTATGTGAATCTATGGGTAGTCACTATGGTTATTTATTGAATCGTAAAAACACAATAATGGAGCAGTGCAGGGCAGAGGAAGAAAGATTTTTTGAAACAATTGAAAATGGTATGAAGCTTTTTCATGTTGAATTAGATTCTATGCAGCAGAAGAAAGCATATGTTTTTAATGGAGAGATAGCCTTTAAGCTATATGATACTTATGGGTTTCCACTTGATTTAACACAAGATATGTTACGCGAAAATGGTTTTAGTGTAGATTTAGAAAAGTTTGAAGCATCTATGCAAAAACAAAAAGAACTTGCAAAAGCATATTGGAAGGGCAGTGGGGATAAGTTAAAAGAGGGAGATTTTAATGCACTTTTGAGTGCCTTTGGGGAAAATCATTTTGTTGGTTATACACAAATGCAGACAGAATCTACAATTTTAGCATTATTAGATTCTAATTTAAAACAAGTGGCATCATTACAAAATGGGCAAGAAGGTTATGTCATGCTTGATTCTACCCCATTTTATCCTGAATCAGGGGGACCTATCGGTGATAAAGGAAAATTGCTTGCTTTGGGTGATATGTCATTAGGGCAGGATACCAAAATGCAAACTTTTACGCCGCAGATATTAGCCCAAGTCCTTGATACACAAAAATATTTTGGATTAAATTTATCTAAAATCCAAGTTTTACAGCATTTAAAGGTAGGTGATAAACTCATTGCACAAGTGGATTCTAATCGTTTAGAAATTATGAAGCACCATTCTGCTACACATTTACTCCATTATGCATTACGAGTAGTTTTAGGTGAGCATATTGCTCAAGCTGGAAGTCTTGTAGAAGCTAATCGTTTGCGGTTTGACTTTTCTCATCCAAGGGCACTTAGTCATGATGAATTAGAAGCAATAGAAACTTTAGTTAATGCAAAAATTTTAGAATCACATTCACAAGTATGCGAAAATATGCCTATAGCACAGGCAAAAGCTAAAGGTGCTATGGCACTTTTTGGTGAAAAGTATGGTGAAAATGTGAGGGTTATTACTTTTGGAGATAGTGTTGAATTGTGTGGAGGTATCCATGTATATAATACTGCTGAAATAGGAAGTTTTTATATTACAAAAGAAAGCAGTGTAAGCAGTGGTGTGCGGAGGATTGAAGCAGTATGTGGTGCAGCAGCATATCGGTATGGTAAAAATGCATTAGATTCTATTGAAATAGCAAAGGAAGCATTAAAGACGAAAGATATAATGCAGGGTATATTAAGGTTAAAAGACGCTTTGCAAGAAGCAAAAGAAAAAGCAAATAAGGCAAAAGGCAATATCCAAAGTTTAGACTATGAAGAGACAAATGGCATAAGGCTTATTGTGTTAAAACTTGATTCTGTTGATGCAAAGGAAGCAAAAGAAATAGTAGATAAAGCAAAAAATGAACACCAAAGAGTTGCTATCTTGCTTATTACAGAATCTAGTGGTAAAGTTGCTATTACTGCTGGAGTAAAAGGAGTAGATTCTAAGTTAAAAGCAGGAGATTGGGTAAAACAAGTCGCCCAGATTCTAGGAGGTAATGGTGGTGGTAGAGATGACTTTGCTACTGCTGGAGGTAAAGATAGAAGTAAAATTAGTGAAGCATTGGCATTAGCTAAAGAAATAGCTAAAGAGAGGTTGTAATTATTATTTAATAATATAAAACATATCATGCGATTTGGCCAATAGGAATAAGCAAGTGCTTGATAAAGCAGATAATTTTTACATCAAACCAAAATATGATAGAATAGTTATGATACATTTTATTATAACAATGTTTTATAATATAAATATAAAAATATTAAAAGAGGGAAAATAAGATTAAAAATGTAAGCGATAAATTTGCGGATAGCATTGGTATTAGCCAAACTTTCACACAAGAAGGTGGTAAAACGATAAATTGTTGAATGGGTTACAAGCAATGAGTTTTATCTTACCACAAAAGCACAAAAAAGTTAAAGATATGGAATCTAAAAATATAATAGAAAATGAAGTAAAGGAGCAAATATAAGTCTAAAGCATAGAAATCTATCAAAAGAGTTTAGATTTAAGGCTTAAAATTACATTGCTATTTTTAATACTAGATTCTAAGCAATACACTTTTTATTAATATTGCAATATAATTAATCAAATAAAATACCATAATTATAATTTAATAGAGAGTAAAATGTTGTGCCAAATTTCCCAATATAGTCTTTGATAAAATCCACAATATAAAATTAATTTATAATTGTGTAGGCATATGGAATATTTATTTATGTTGCATTATTAGATTAGGTAAAAAATATTATAGAATCTTATTTGCTAAAAAGTGCTTTTAAAATATAGCTTTTCATGTTAGTGTGCTTTATTAATCATGGCATTATGAGAATATAGGCTTATTTATTATAAATTTCCACTTACTTATAATTTACTTATGATTGCTATTTGCAATACTCTTTTAATACTTTGGTTGTCTCATCTATTAATGTTATTTTAGTGTTTATAGATTCTAGTGTGTTATTATTGAGTTTTTTATTATTGGCACATTTACCATCTATTGCTTTGTTGTCTTGATGGGTTATTGTTGCTAAGGGTCGTTCATTGTCAAGATAGAATCTTGATTTGCCATTTGCTTTATCGCTTGTATATGGTATTTCCATCTTAAGATTCCCATTTTCATAATACCATTTTTCAATACCATCTTTTTTATCATTTTTATATGGGGTTTCTATTTCAAGATTACCATTTTCATAGTATCCTTTTACAATGCCATCTTTTTCACCATTTTTATATGGAGTTTCCCCACTAAGATTCCCGTTTTCATAATATACCTTTACAATACCATCTACTATACCATTTTTATATGGGACTTCTATCCAAAGATTCCCATTTTTATGATATTCTTTTGCAATACCATCTTCTTTACCATTTTTATATGGGGTTTCAGACCACAAATTCCCATTTATATGATACCATTTAATACCATCTTTTTTACCATTTTTATATGGGGTTTTATATTTAATATTCCCTTCTGCATATCCTTTTTCAACACAACCTTGTATTTTATCTTGTTCGCTCTTACATTTTTTTAAGCTACTTGTATTATTTGCATTATTTATATTGTTAGTATTTACTTGTTTTGCATTATCTACATTATTTGCTAATGCTACTATGCTACATAATATAAAACTCGCTACTATTTTTTTAATATTTATATAAGACATAACAAGCCCCCTTAATTAGAATCTTTATATATTATAGCTTATTTTTTTAGTATTATAGTTAGATAATTTATGCAATAAATATTATTCTTTATTGTTGCTTTGGGCTTTGATAATATAAATATAAGGTTTTTATGTTGGTGTTTTTTATATGGTGCTATGGGAATATAAGCTTTTTATTACATAGTATTATGAAAATCTTATTTACCATAAAGTCCTATTCAAAATATAGTTCTTAATATGAGTGAGTTTTTTCAATACATAGCATTGATTAGAATCTATATCTTGCCATTAAGATATTTTTGCTTATGTTTCTTAATATACTACTTGCAATATGCTTTTAATTCTTTGGTTATATTTTCTTTTGATATTTCATTGTTTATAGATTCTAGTGTGTTATTATCAAGTTTTTTATTATTAGCACATTTACCGCCTATTGCTTCATCATCTTTATATGTGATTGTTGCTAAAGTTTGTTTATTATCAAGATAAAATCTAACTTCACCTTGTTTTTTACCATTTTTCATTGGGGCTTCTACCCAAAGATTTTTGTTGTCATAATATACTTTTATAATGCCGTCTTCTTCACCATTCATATATGGAGCTTCATATTCAAAATTCCCATTTTTATAATATGTTTTTACGATACCATCTATTTTGCCGTTTTTAAATGGTGTTTCTTGTTTAAGATTACCATTTTCATAATACCATTTTTCAATACCATCTTTTTCACCATTTTTATATGAAACTTCATAGCTAAGTTTTCCATTTTCATAATACCATTTTTCAATGCCATCTTTTTCATAATTTTTATATGGAGTTTCATATTTAGGCTTCCCATTTTCATGATATTCTTTTATAATGCCATTTGTTTTACCATCTTTATATGGGATTTCATATTGAAGATTCCCATTTTCATAATATACTTTTTCAATGCCATATTTTTCACCATTTTTATATGAGGTTTCATATTGAAGATTCCCATTTTCATAATAAGATTTTGCAATGCCATATGCTTCACCATTTTTATATGGGGTTTCACTTTCAAGATTACCATTTTCATAATACCATTTTATAATACCATCTTCTTTATCATTTATAAATGGAGTTTCTCGCAAAAGATTCCCATTTTCACGATATACTTTTTCAACACAACCTTGTATTTTATCTTGTTCGTTTTGACATTCTTTTAAGCTATTTGTATTGTTAGCATTTGCTTGTTTTGCATTATCTGCATTATCTGTGCATGCCACAAAACCACATATTATAAAGCCTACTATTATTTTTTTAATATTTATATAAGACATAACAAGCCCTTTACTTAGAATCTTTGT
>JARHZY010000076.1 GCA_029264655.1 Helicobacter sp.
TACTTGTCATAATAGGAATCTTAGCAAGTTTAGCATTACCAAAAATAAGCTTTTCAAGAAATAATGCCTTAAGTGTTGCTATACAAAGCGATATACAAACAATCATTTCAAGCACACAAGAATATGCTATTACAAATGAGTTCTTACCACAGAATGCAAATCCACAATGGCTTGTTTCTTATCTGCATTTATCGCCACAACGATGGGTTGTTGTTGGGGATTCTATAAAAATTGCAAAAAATGGAGTGCAAGATAGCACAAATGATTGCCTTAGTATTCGGTTTGATAGGACAGATTATTTACAAATTCTATTTAATCGCACACAAAATGCTAATCTATGCCAAAATATCTTAAAAAATTATGCAAGTGATATTATTGTTCCGTTGCATATTAACCCATAAATTATAATATTAAAGTTTTAAGAGATATTTGATTTTTTAAAATTCTTGAAAAATAAATCTTATAAAGAGGCTTATTTGACTTGAAATAAAAATGAATGAATAGCTATAAAACAAAATGACTATAATAGCCCCAAAATCTTTAAAATAACAATTATATTCGTGAAATTATAGGAATGCAGAGAAAATGCTAATTTGATAAATAAGAATAAAACAACAATTAATAGAAAATAAACAATAGAAATGCATAGAATCTATAATCTAATAACTTTCATGTCTGTGCGACTTTATAATTTTCAAACAAATCAACAATCTTAATTTACAGATTGACAGCTCCATATATTTTGTTGAAAAAAGCTATGTTGTCTAGTATAATAGCTTTTTTTATTGTAATGTTTAAAATAGATAATAACTCATTATCTATTATGAAATTCTGTTTTGCAATTTTTTTGCAAGTGTTGCTAAGAAATATCTATATTTTTACCTTTTTTCATGCAAAATACATATTATTTTTTTGGTGTGTTTTGTTGCCTATTTTACAGCACTAAAAAATGAAATGGATTCTAATATAATACTATGGTAGGCTACCACATAAACATATATGGTGGCAATATTCTTTTTATTGGCTAAAATGTAATATGCTATCTTTATTGGGTGCGATAAGTGGCTATTCAATGAGAGAGAAAATGATAAATTATAGAAAAAGATAAAAGCGTATAATGACTTATTGGAAAAGAAAATGGTGCTATTGTATTCTGTATAAATAGGTTACAAATGAATAACCCATAATCAGCTTATCTATCGCTATCTTGTATTTACTGAATAATTTTATATATTTGATAATAGTATTGCATTAAGGCTTTGCTTATCGCAATAGAATCTTTTTTAATGGAATTTTTATATTTTTTTTTGACAGCAACTTTATTTTTACTATTAGAGATTCTATAATTATATTACTTTTATTGCAGACTTGGTTTATTAACTTTAATGTAATTGCTAAGAGTAAGATATAAAGAGCTTCAAATCTAAAAACACACATATAGCTATAAAATATATACCACAAATAATTAACATGAAAGCACAAAAATACCTCTACATGCTGGTGGATAACCCTCTATTGTTTGCGTTGCTAAAAGAGAGTCGCCCAAACTTTGTGTATTAATGAAATCAGTGGTGCGTTGCTCTGTATTATCTGTATATGAAAAGCTAAGTAATTCACAAGTTTTAAAACCTGCATGCAAGGCACAATTCTTTAAAGCTGATGGACTAAAAATATAAAAGACATTAGACATTTTTGCATAGGTTGGATAAGGGCAAAGACATATTGGCATATCATCATGTATTATCAATGTTTCAAGGATTAATATACCATTTGGTTGTAAAACGCTTTTGAGCTGTTTTAAGGTTTGCAATGGTTCTTTACGATGGTATAATACACCTAGACAAAGAATCAAATCATACTTATTATGAAGTTGTGCAACATCTTGCACTCCTAAAAGCCTAAAAGAACAATGTTGTATGCTAGAGAGTTTATAAATGAAATAAAATTGGAGAAAGAAAATTGCAATAGGATCAATTCCTGTAATATGTTTTACTCCACGCAATGCCAAATCAAACATATAATAGCCATTATTGCAACCTACATCAAGAACTAGTTTATTTTCTAAAGTAAAGTTGATTGTATGTAGGGCTTGCAAAATAAGCTGCATTTTTTTAGTGCTTTGCCATTCAGAATCAATATAAAAATATTCTTGTTGTGTATTTTCTTTTTGCAATATAGTATTAGTTGCTTGTATATCTGGAGATAAATAGTAAAAACAAAATGGACCTTTTCGCCATGGTTTTAACTCTAATGCTAATGTTTGCAATGCTGTAATATCTTGATCTTGTATATAATAAGGAGTTGTATTTGTATGTATATTATCATATCTATAAAAATAGAGATTAAAAGCATTTTTAGGAATAAAATTATCTTTACAAAAGTCTTGCAATATAGGTAAATCTTGATAAATACTATAAGGTTTAGTGGTATTATTTTGCAAATGTGAAATACTATAAGCTGCTTTAGGCTTTAAAGCAATGAGTTTGTTTAAGATGTGCCAATATGGTTTAAGTGTATGTAATTCTGCTTGATTGAGTTGTGCCAATATAGAATCTGTTTTGCATGTATTATATAGAGATTGATAGTTATTGTCTTTTAGTTGTGTATTTTGCACGGATGCAACTCCTAAATTTGCACGCCATTAGCACTAAAAAGATTTGGTGGTTGTGTTATTGCATGGATTGTGCGTTGTTCTTGCTTTTTTGTATATTTTGGCAACATAGCAGTTTTTTCAAATGCTTTTTTGGAGATTCCATAAATGATTGCAAGATGAAAAGGTGTTTTTGTGAGAATCTGTGTGAGATGATTTATATGTGCATATGGGATTGTAATATTTTTTTGTGTTGTTTTTGGTAATTTCATACCTTTTGCATAACATGAAAGTAATTTAAGATGGCTAGCATGCACTTTAAGATATTCAATAAAAATATTAGAATCTCTATGTTTGCGTAATGCTTCAAAAATATGATGTGCATTTTTTTGTATCTCTGTGCTATAGCCCAAATCCCTTTCTTGTAAGCTTGTGCATGCAAAGATTGTAATATTTGGGCAAAATAAGAGACTTTTTGTCTTTGCAGTTGTGCTTAATCTTGCATGGGAATCAAGAAAGCAAAAACTCAAATCTTCTATATGTATGCCTTTAACACCAATATACTCATGCATATATTTTGGCAAACGAGGATTAAAAGGGCGGGTATGCACACCAGATACAACACGAGTAGTTTTTGATTGACGTGCATATAGCCCACCTATTGCTTCAATATAGCTAAGCCAGTATTCTTCTCGTAAAAATGTAAAAGTTGCTATAAGACTTTCAACAAAAGGTAAAAAAATATAGGGTAATGCGACTTTATATACCACACCATCCCAAATAATCTTACTTTCAAAAAGTGAATAGCTTATCACATTGCAGTGCTTATAATAGCGTCTTGGAATCTCTTTTTCCATGTCTTGTTTTGCAAATATACTTTTATCATTTGCAAGTCTTTGACGTGCATATTGGACAGAAAAACAAGTATGAATATCAAGATTCTCTAAAGCTTGAATGCTTGTGAGTAATATTTTACAAAAAGGCGTATTTATATCTTCTTTAGCATTTTGGCTGTCATTATATAATTTAAAAAGCTCTGTTAGAGAATCTTGCAATGTAATACTTTGTAGTATGGGTAATCCAACTTGCAAACTTTTTGCTAAAGCGATTTCAATAGGTGTAAGCATAACGAGAGTGTTTTGTGTTTCTAAGAGTAGATAACGCGCAAAACGTCGCATACTTTGTGTGATATTTTGCACCTTAATCCATGCAATTTCTGTATCACTATGTGGTATATCACCTTCAAACACAATACCATAAGCACCATTTGCAATCGCATGCTTTATATCATTTGGGTTTATTAGAAAAAAAAGAGTGCCATTTGTAACTTTCTGCACATCATGTGTTATGCCATTAAAGGCACTAATACAAGGTGTATTGATTAATTCCCCATATAAAATATCAAGTGCCTTTTCTAATCTCATGTTGCTTCTTTTAGAATCTATTTAACGCATGATAATAACATAAAATTGCTAAGACTATTACTATAATATGCAAGAAAAGCGTTATTTTTTTGCATAAGATTCCAAAGTTCGCATAATAATATCTGCAACTACTTGTGCTTGATGTAATGCCATGTTTTGATGGCATGGGATAGAGAGTTCAGCATGATAGAATTTTTCAGCATTATTGAGTGTAGGGCTTTGTAGGTGTTTATATGCTTGAAAATTATAAATTGGTTTATAATGCACTTGCACGCCAATATTATGTTGTATCAGTGTATTTATAATATCTGCTTTTTGAGTAAATAAAGATGGATGGAGTAATAAAGGATAGAGATGATAAGTGCTTTTTACTTCTTGTGGAATTGTTAATACCGAACAATAAGGATTATCATGAAAATAAGAATCATAAAATTTGGCAATCTCTTTGCGTTTTGCAAGAAAAGATTCTAATCTTTTTAATTGCGATAATCCAAGACTAGCACTTACTTCATGCAAACGAAAATTAAAACCAAGTGTTACACAATCATGGTTATATGCCGTATGCTTAATAATGCCATGACTACATACAAGCGATGCAAGATGTGCAAAAAAATCATTATTACACATAAGTGCCCCACCCTCACAAGTTGTAAAAGGTTTAACTGCATGGAAACTAAAAATACTCATATCTGCAAGTGTGCCTACTTTTTCATTTGCATAACTTGCACCAAAAGCATGGCTTGAATCTGCAATCCATAACAAATTATGTTTTTTTGCAAATGCTTGGAATGCACGCATATTAACACTATTACCTGCATAATCCACTGAACAAATTGCTATGGTATCTTCACGCAGCAATGATTCTAAACCATGAAGCTCAATATTACCATCCATAGCAATATCTGCAAAAATTGGCACAATATTATTTGCAAGCATCATGTTTGTTGTTGCAACAAAGCTTATAGGTGTTGTAATAATACTCATTGTTTTATGTTGCATGGCGTAGTTAAAGTTAGTGGCATTTTGTAATCTTATTTCTTCTTTGTATGTGCCACTTACAATATATTCTTTGAGTGCGTAAAATGCAGCATAAAGTGCTGAAGTTGCAGCATTAAAGCTTATAGCATGCTTTGTGCCTATATATGTGGCAATAGCATGTTCAAATTGTTGCACATATTGCCCTTGTGTTAAATGCGTTGAACATAGTGCATCAAGGACTGCTTGTTTATCGTCATCGTTAATAGATTGTGTGCTATAAGGAATAAAATTTTCTAACATTACTAAAACCTTTATAGAATCAAGTTATAATCATGGAAATATACCATAATTTAAGGAATAAAATGATAAGCATTTGGTGTGATTTTATAGAACGTAGTTTTTTACAGGGTGAGTTTAAGGAACTTGTAGCACAAGGAAAAATACAAGGGGCAACAAGCAATCCAAGTATTTTTGCCCAAGCATTACAGAGTGAAAGTTATCGTGCGAGCATAGAGCAATTAAAACATGCAGGGAAGAAGCCAAAGGAAATTTATGAAACACTAGCAATAGAAGATATAAAAAGTGCAAGTGAAATTCTCTATCCCCTTTATGCAGAAAATCCACAAAATGGCTTAATTAGCATTGAAATTGACCCATTTTTATCAGAAGATGTGCGTGCAAGCATTGATGAGGGTGTGCGTCTTTGGCATGAAATTAATGCAAAAAATGTAATGATTAAAGTGCCAGCAACGCAAAGTGGCTATACCATTATGGAACACTTAATGTTGCGGGGTATCAATGTAAATGCAACGCTAGTCTTTACAAAAGAGCAAATGAGAAGAGTATTGCAAGCATTCCAAAAAGCCAATACAAACGCACAAGGCGTTATTAGTGTATTTGTCTCACGATTTGATAGAGTTATTGATTTGCAATTAAAAGATGATACTTTACGCGGTAAATATGGCATTGCTAATGCTATTGCGATATATAAGGATTTTTTAACCTATAAACCACAACCAAACCATAGAATCTTATTTGCTAGCACAGGGGTTAAAGAGCAAAATGCAATTTACAATGATGCGGGGTATTATGTTTATCCCCTTGCTTTTACCCATTGCGTGAATACATTACCATTACAAACATTGCGTGCTGTGCAAGTCGATAAGCTACAAACACCAAGTATGCAACAAATTGCTTCATTTGATGATTTAGAAATTGCAGCGAGCTTAGGAGATATGGATATTAATCTTATTGCCATTGAAGAACAACTCTTACAAGAAGGTTTAACAAGTTTTGAACAAAGCTTTCAGGCTATGTTAGATACACTTGCATAAATAAAGTAAATTTATTGTAGCATCGCAATTTTATTCAGTATAATGCTGCAATAAATCATACAAAATTCACGATAGATTGCATTAAAATGCTATAGAATCTAGCTAGTAATTACAGAAATAAATGAGATAATAATAAATGTTTGGATTTTAAAGACCTAGATAAAAACTAGGGAGAGAAAGCCATAGATTGCTATAATGCTTGTATAGACATACTAAGCGATCTTGCTAATGGCAATATCAATACAAATAGCAAGACAAATACATATCATGCAAAATATAGAGAATTATTAGAAAAACTAAATATTATAGGGCATAATAATATTAAGGCATTGTATGTGGGGATAGATCCTAAGGGACACTATGACATACCTAGACCCAATTTTATAGGCAGATTAGCTACTACAATAATAATAGAGGATGGATTATGGATAGGATAAATAGAAGAGAATTTTTACATACATTATCCGTATTAGGATTAGGTATATTAGGCGGATATAGTATCATTGGTTGTAAGAGTTTAAACAATAAGGAGAAAGTAATGACAACAAAAGATGCATTTGGCAAAGATATAGAATTAGATTCTAATGGAAATGTGATTTTAAAGAAAGAAAGAATAGCACTGAGAAGAGATAAGGCAACACAACTGCCAATCGAAAAAGTAATAAAAATGGATACTTCAGAGGAGACAAGCAAATATGTAACAAATATATATCATGAAACAAATGCCATTATGCAATCCTCTCCCTACATTAACTACAAGCCCATCTATCTAGACCCCACAATAAGAACAGGTATGCCATCTACCCTATTAGAGTTTAGGGCAATCCAAAAGCTCTATTATAAAGAACCACCTAAAGGTGCTATAGCCCCTTGGACTAAAGCTGAAAAAG
>JARHZY010000047.1 GCA_029264655.1 Helicobacter sp.
TGCACTTGCTTGACTTCTTAAGCTATCTGCAATAATCATACCTGAAGCATCATCTGCTGCTTTGTTGATTCTCAAACCTGAACTTAATTTTTCCAAAGAATCTTTCAAACCTCTTTGGGTAACAACATTCTGAACATGTGCGTTTAACGCATTTATATTAGTATTGACTTGAAAAGCCATTTGTCACTCCTTGTGATTATATTGTTAAAATATCCCAAGCATCCTTGCTTGTTATGTTCTATATCGGCATGCTTTTAATATTCTAAAATATTTTTTAGCATTTTTTAAAGATTTATTATTGGATATATTCTTGGCTTTTCATTGCCTCTATGTTCTGCTCTTTTTTAAATTCATCTTGATACCAGCTTGGAATTTGTTGCATGCCTGAACGAAAAAACATTTTTTCTTTTCTTTTGACATGTTCCATATTCCATGCACTCATATCTTGATTAAACGATTTTGCACTATGAAACATATCACGCATATTGGCAACTTTTTGTATATTCCATTTATTTAAGGGCTGGTTAAATTTACTTGCCCCATAAAACATACTCCCCATGCCCTCTACATTACTTACATCCCATGAATTAAGCGGTTGGTTAAAAGCTTTTGCATTAAGAAATACACCATACATAAACCGCACATGCCCAACATCCCATTTATCTAATGGTTGGTTAAAGCTTATTGCTTCATAAAACATACCACTTATACTCACTACATTATGCATATCCCAATTATTAATATTATGGTTAAAAAATTGTGCGCGTGCAAACATGTAGCTCATATCTTTGACATTGCTAACATTCCATTGCTCTATACCGCTAAAATCCTTGCGTTTTGTATTCTCAAAAAGCCTACTCATATCTGTAATATTGCTTGTATCAATTGCTCCTAATGGCACACTAGGATCACTTAATAACCGCATAAGATATTCTTTTGTTTTTGGGGCATATTGGTATGTGCCATGATTTTGTGCCGATGCTATATTGCCCATTATAAAAAGAAAACAATAAATATAAAAATAAATAGCCCTCATAATAACTCCTATTAATAAAATACTTCATTATAGCAGAAAGCCTTAGAATCTAAAGTGAAAATATATTAAAGATTTTATAAAAGTAAAATATTTATTAAGAATGCTTGCATAACTATTAAGATTTATAACATATAGTTAGTGAGTTTCTGATATAATAGGCACTCTATTTTTTTAATTATTTTTGAAGGCTTTGATTTGGCAGATACCCGTCTCTTTTTTCTTGTTACATTATTGCTTGGTATTGCCATATGCATGAGTTATTCACTCTCATCATATGCTGTGCTTTATTATGGTTATGGGCAATTCCATTTTCTTTATCGTGAGCTTTTTGCAAGCTGTCTTGGACTTATGCTTATGTGGGGATTATCATATTTCAATGTAGATAGATATTTATTTGGTTTTGGTATATTGCTTTTTACTATTTCTCTTATTATTATCATTGTGTTGCCATTTCTACCAGATAATTATGCAACAAGTGCAGGTGGAGCTAAACGTTGGTTGCGTTTGCCAAATATATCGCTTGCCCCACTTGAATTTTTTAAAATAGGATATATTATATTTATTGCATGGAGTTTTAGCCGTAAATTTAATAATGCAAACACATTGCGTTTTACAGACCAACTCATGATTATGATTCCACATTTATTTGTTTTCATGGTTATTGCTGTGCTTATTTCAACATTGCAAAATGACTTAGGACAAATTATCTTACTTGCTCTTGTCTTTATTGTAATGTTAATATGTGCTGGTGGCAGGTTCTCACTTTTCACACTCGCACTTGGCATTGTATCAATTATGGGAGCAATCCTTATTGCCATTAGCCCACATAGGATTAAAAGAGTGCGTGAATGGTGGATTAATATTGAATCACTTATTCGTTCCTATGCTCCAAACTTCTCATTACTAAGTGATGGTGTAGATACGGGCGGACAAGTGCAAAATGCAACATATGCATTCTATCATGGAGGGCATTTTGGTGTTGGTATTGGTGAAAGTCTTGTAAAACTCGGATTTTTAGGAGAAGTGCATACAGACATGATTCTTGCGGGTATTAGCGAAGAGCTCGGGTTATTTGGTCTTTTAGTATGCGTATTGCTTGTTTTTATGGTAATCTTTAGAATCTTTAAAATTGCTTTTCGCTTGCAAGCAAGCTTTTATTATTTATTCTGTGTTGGTGTTGCGGGATTAATTGGCTTTAGTTTTATTATTAACGCATTTGGCGAAACAGGTATTATCCCTATTAAGGGTATGGCAGTGCCATTTTTAAGCTATGGCGGTAGCAGCTTGCTTGCATTATGCATTGCAATTGGTTTGGTGCTTGCATTATCAACAAAAGTCGATTTAGGCAAATAAATACAAGGAGAATCATGCAACCACAAGCACATATGCCTTTTGTCCTGCAAGTAAGCCAACTTACTATGCAAATAAAATCACTACTTGAAAGTGATTTTAATTATGTAGAAGTTGAAGGTGAAGTAAGTGGTTTTATACACCATAATAGCGGGCATATTTATTTCAATCTAAAAGATGAACATGCAACGCTTGCATGCACTTTTTTTCGCTACAATGCACGCAATAATCCCATTAAGCTACAAAATGGAGATAAAATTATTGCAAAAGGTAATATTAGCGTATTCCCGCCGCGTGGCACTTATAATCTCAATGTTATTAAATGCACATATAGCGGGATAGGCGACCTTAAAGCACAATATGAAGCATTAAAGAAAAGTTTAGAAGAGCGTAATTATTTTTGCAAGAATAAGCCATTACCGAGATTCCCAAAACGCATTATTCTCTTAACAAGCCAAACAAGTGCTGCATTGCAAGATATGATAAAAGTAGCAAGCCATCGCTTTTGCTTGTGTGAGTTTATCCTTATTGATACATTAACGCAAGGACGTGAAGCAAAATATTCTATTGCAAAAAATCTAGCTTATGCTGATGGGCTTCATGCAGATATCTTGGTGCTTGCACGTGGCGGTGGTAGTATAGAAGATTTATGGAGTTTCAATGAAATGGAAGTATTGGAAGCAATATTTGCCTGCAAAACACCTGTTGTATCCGCAATTGGACATGAAATAGATTATCTTTTAAGTGATTATGTGGCAGATGTACGTGCCCCAACTCCAAGTGCTGCTATGGAAATAATCCTATGCGATAAAGATAATCTTATGGCACAGCTATGCGATATGGAATCCCTAGCAACACATAAAATATTAGCACACATAGCACAAAAGCAAGCAATACTTAAACATATAGCACAAAGCCTTGAAATTCTAAATCCACTACATATAATCACACAACACAAAACAACTTTGCAAACACTCAAGCAAAGATTATGTGATTCTATTCTATGGTTTTATACGCAAAAGAAAAATATGCTATCCCAACAATATGAACGATTGGAGCTTGCAAAGCCAACGCAAAGACTTCTTACTATACGCACAAATTTAGAATCTTTGGTAAAAAAACTTGATACACAATTTATGCTTTTTATCGAACAGAAAGCAGACACAGCAAAACAATTACAACTCCTACTCCACAATATTACTATGCATATACTCATAAAAAAGCGTGCCATGTTACCTACAAATTTACATGATTCTATACGATACGCAACCAAACAAAAAAGATTAATCTTAGATAATTTGACTGCTATGTTACATACACTGCAACCAAGCAAAAAGGCACAAAATGGCTTTGCCCAAATTCTAAAAGATAATAAACTAATACAAGTATGCGATTTAAAAGATGGCGATATAGTAGAAATTATTGATTCTAGTGGCACAAGAAATGCACGCATTTTACCTTAAATAAAAAATTTTGAGAGAAAATTTATCATAATGTGCTAGCAAAACCTATCTTTATGGTTGCTATCTATTGAAAAATGTTAGCTATAATTTTATCCTAAATTGTTTTATTTATAAGGGAGATTCTATGAGTAGTTGGGTTGTCATGCTGATGCTTGGCGTATCGCTATGTATAGGATTTTTAGGTTTAATTGCTTTTTTATGGGGATTAAAAAATGGACAATTTGACGATAAAGAAAAAATGATGCGTGGAGTGCTTTTTGATAGCACAAGCGATTTAAATAGTATGGTAGAACAAGATAAAAAGGATAAGAAACATGGATAGCTATGATGTTGTAATAGTGGGTGCTGGTCCCGGTGGTATTGCAAGTGCGGTTGAATGCAAAAAAATAGGTATGCAAAATATTGTATTGCTTGAAAAAACAGAACATATTTCTGCAATGATGAGAGAATATTATAAAGACGGCAAACGTGTTGATAAAGATTATAAAGGGCAGGTTGTAACATTAGCAGGGCATATACCATTTGGTGATAGCAATAAGGAAAATACATTAGCACTTTTTGCAAAACTTATACAAGAAAATGATATAGAAGTGCGTTTGCAACATGAAGTAGAACATATTAGCAAGAAAGATTCTGTATTTGTTGTGCGGACAACAAATAATGTCGAATTACATGCAAAGCATGTTATTATTGGTATTGGAAAAATGGGAAAACCAAACAAACCAAGTTATCCATTACCAACAAGCTTACGCAAAAAAATTAATTTTAATATTAATGAATGTGGAGCAGGTGAAGAAATTCTTGTAGTTGGTGGTGGTAATTCTGCGGTTGAATATGCTATCGCCTTAGCAGCCACAACAAAAACAACCTTAAATTATCGCCGTAAGGAATTTACTCGCATTAATGATGAAAATGCTAAACAGCTAGAGCAAAGTTTGCAAAATGGTTTAATAGGGCGATTTGGCATTGATATTAATGCAGTTATAGATAAAGATTCTCGTTTTGCAGTAACCTTTACTGATGGGACGACAGAAATGTTTGATAGAATTGTATATGCTATTGGAGGTGTTGTGCCTGTTGATTTTCTTAAAAAATGCGGTATTGAGTTAGATTCTAATGGCATTCCGCAATGTAGCGATACAAAAGAAAGCAATATAGAAAATCTATTTGTAGTTGGTGATTTGCTTTTTAAAAATGGTGGTTCTATTGCAATTGCAATGAATGATGCTTATACTATAGCAACAGCAATCCATAATAAATTGCAAAATTCATAATAAAACCTTGCAATCTATATAAAGTTGAAGGAGAGTAATATGAAAAATAGAGTATTTACATGTATATGTTTTTGTCTTATAGCTTTTGGGTTTGCAGCATGTGGTGATAACAAAAATGATTCTAATAAAGAAGATGCCAATAAACAAAATACTATAGAAAAGAATAATGAATGTTATAAGACAAATAATACCAATACAGAACCTAAAGTTTTAACCGCACAAGAACGCAATGAATTACTTGGTATAAGTAAAAATGAAAAGAAACTTTATGTTTTAAAGGGTATGTTTGACAAAAAAGAGATGCAAGCATATTTTTATGTATTTGATGGTGTGGGTATGGATCTAATAATCCCAGATTTTAGTAATAATGATAAATACAAATCATTAGATCTTGCTACAACAAAGATTGGTTTTGAAAATGGCTTATTAGTTATTGAAGGGGTTTTAGATGACAAATACACAAATGCTAGTGGTAAAGATGAAATAACACAAAAAGAATTTAGATTTACGCAAGATAAAGATTCTAAACTCAACACATTATCATTTATCACGAATACATTTAATGCTAAAAACAATAATAAAGATAATGATGAAATTACCTATAATAGCACTCTTACAAAAATATTTATACCACAATGCAATAATCTATCAACAGATACATACAATAAACTAAATGATAATCTCTCTATGAGTGCTAAAGATAAAAGTGATTTAAGCAATAAAATGATGGCATTATTAAAGCAAAAGTATGAAACAAAAAAGGGGGAATTAGCTTTAAATTATGAAAATATAGAAGGAGATGATATTTATTTTATAGATTCTCATATCCTTGAATTATCAAATACCAATTATGAATATAATGGTGGTGCTAATGGCTATGCTACAACAAGTATGCAAGCATATAGTCTTGATAGTGGAGAAGAATTACCAAATGATATAAATAATGTATTTGATATAGCAAAAAGCGATAAATTATTAAATTTAATCAATGCAAAGCTAAAAGAAATACAAGATAGTGTTACAATGCATGCAGATTCTCTTCCCGTCACTGAACTACCAAAAACATTTTTTATAGATTCAAATAATATCACTTTTGTATGGCAAATATATGAAATAGCACCTCGCTCTAGTGGTCTTATACAGATACCCATAAAACTTGATGAGCTAAAAGAGTTTGTAAGGCAAGATTCACCATATAAATATCTTTTTGATAAATAAAAACTATTGTAATATATTGCTAAGTATAACGATATATTACATATAAGATTCTATAAAACAATGTATGCCTTAATTAAAATTTATTAATTCTAAGCATATTAAATTAAATTTTAAGTTTTATTGCAAATATAAAACTTGTGAAAATAACAAACATAAAATACAAAATCCATTTTTTATAACAAAGAGTGTTCGCATTAATTATCCCACATACTTAAAAAATAGATTTAACTATATTTATGATAAAAGGAAGCAAACAAAAAGTTTGTTGATGGGATATGTAGCCAAAGCATTGCTATCTAAATATAGTTTCTATATTATACTATTTTGTATCTATTTGCATAGTATGTAACATTATTAATCAATACGTAAGAATCTAGGCTAGTTGCATCATATAACTTATTCTTATATTTTATCTTATTATCTCTACATATTAGGCATATATCTATTGATTAAAATTTTATGCAAATATTTAATAAATAGTCTTGGGTTATAACCCTACAAACACTAAAAACACTTATTATAGATAGCACTCTGCACTCATATAACAAAAATATATCTATAACCATTTTATCCATTATACCAATATTTTTAACCCTCGACCCCCATCTCACAATAAATACTCTACACAACACCAAAACATACATTCTCTTTATAATACATTAAAACACCACTCTAGCACCAAGATTCATACCAAATCCAAAGTTCTTATCAAATATAGCACTCTGCAAGCTTAAACTCCCATTTACATACCATCTACCAAAGCTATATTCCCCACCACCTGTTATAAAGACTAAGGAGCGATAACCTTGTGTATTATAAGCCATAGTTAATGTATTATTAGATTCTGTAATGCCTATATTTGCATTGCCTTTAGAATCAAGATTATTTTGTAATACAATAGCATCTTGTTTTAATTGTCC